>JBDTTM010000423.1:0-3720 GCA_039930605.1 Bacteroidota bacterium | reverse complement strand
AAACTCATCTTTTTCTGCGCGGACACCTGCAATTGTTTTGGATAAAAAAATATTTGGTTGGATACCAACGCCATGATGTTGCGATCCATCATGTTTCAGGACCTTCATGCCCGTCCAGTTAACAGAAATTTATTTCTTTTGATTAATTAGTTTATAAGCCTCAATCATCAATACATCCTGATTATTTATAATATTGTCAATAGTCGGAACCACACAATAATCTGGCAAAACGCCATGCCCTGTATTGTCCGGGAGGTCAGTAACAATCAATTGGTAGTTCGCATTGTCACAAATAATTTTAGTGTTGGGTAAAATAATTTTTTCCTTGAGTCCGAATACGCCACTGAAAACAACTTTGTTTCCACCAGTTTCTTCGCCAATAAAAATACCTTTTTTAAAAAACTGTAAGCGTAAACAGAAAGCCCCGGTATTAGAGAAGCATCCTCCGTTAATCAGCACAAATAAATTGCCGGCATAAATGGTTTTTTGTGGATGATTTATTCCCATCATTTTCCACTTCTCACTTTTGAGCGTTTGTGTAACTTCCGAATGAGCTGCAACTGATTTTACGGAGGTAAAGTATTCAAAGGGTTGATTCAGGAGGTATGAAAGCAAATGAATTGCAGGTTGCGAATTTCCACCCTGGTTATCTCTCAAATCTAAAATGAGGTTGTCAATATGTTTTTGCCGGATTTGTTGAAATACGTAATCAATTTCTTTTTTAAGATTTGCTTTGTCCCAGGTTTTGATGGTGAAGACTGCTGTGTTGGCAGCACTGTCATGGCGAAAGTATTCAATTGCATCACTATTCTCTAGTAAGCCGGATTTTGTTTTTTCGACAGCTAGGACTGCCTTTGAAATGGCCCCAACCTTTACTTTCCTGATTGAATCCCCTGACTTCACAGACATTGCAAAATATTCCGGGTGACCAAAATGGTAGCTGTAATATTCTCTGAAATAATTATTCAATATCCATAAGGCATAATTATCATTGTTCCCATCTCTCACCTGTCTTTGAAGCAGGTAATTCATTATTTTATTTGCCAACATTCCATTGATTGCAGAAATCTCAGTGCCTGGATGAAGACTTGAATCGGAAGAGAAATTCTTTGTGATGAATAATTTATTTTCCGACCAGTAAATATTGAATGGAAAAAACTTGGAATGTTCATTGTATGCCTTTGTCACTTCATTACCCGGAAAAATATTCGAATGTCCATCCTTAATAACTGACGAAAGTGGAGTAATGTAACTGTAAAACTCCCTCGCGGACATGGCTTTCAGGTTGTAATAAAGGCTGTCGAATACATTATCTAAAGTTTGTTTGGGCGTATATAAATAGAGATTGGCGAGATTCGATTCATATCGGGAACGTAGATTAGTGAAATCCGATTGCAGTTCGGTGACGGAAAATTGAGTTTCGGCCGGCTGTGCTTGTAGAGGAGCAACTGTTCCAACTATTGAAAAGAGAATAATGAACAATTGTTTGATAGGTGCGCGGATTAATTCATTCCTCATATAGATACCTGGAATTGTCTTTTTACAGAGGTAATTTCAAATTATCGTTTTCGTCGAACTCCCAAAAGGGATTGTGAGCGACTTCTATCACATGTCCGTCAAGGTCTTTGAAGTAACCGCTGTATCCTCCCCAGAAAACTTTTTGTGCAGGTTTGATAATTTTCGCTCCGATACTTTCTACCTGTTTTAATACTTCATCAACTTCTGCTTCCGATTTGGCATTGTAGGCAATAGTAATTCCGGAAAACCCTGTTCCTTCTTCACTGATTGTTGCATCCTCAGCCAACAGGTTTCTTGGATAAAGCGCCAACACCATTCCGCCCAAGGGAAAAAATGCAATGTTATCCATACTCGCAGAAGATTTTTTCCATCCAAGTCCTTTCTCATAAAAATCAACGGATTTTTGAAAGTCATGAACACCGAGGGTGAGGAGGTTTAGTTTTTGTCGCATTTTATCTAAGACCAGGGAAGGTATTAATTCAGTGATTTTACCAGGAGAATTTTTCCGGACTGGATATTATTATTTTCACATTTAATCTGATAAAAATATATTCCTTCCTTCATATCGGGAAGTGTGATTACATCGCTTGATGAAGCTATTACAGATGTATAAATCTTTTTTCCGCTCGTATTGTATATTGAAATGATTCCTGTTGTGTTGAAGGTTATTTTACCGCTGCTGGGATTAGGAAAAACACCATTTTTTTGTGTATCAATTTCTCCTGTAACTGTTGGAAGGTTATCCAGCATTGTAATAAAGATATCTGCAGATCCCAATGTTGCACTTACTAAAACTGAAGTTCCTATCGTAACCGTATCCCAAAACGCACCGGTTACTAAAACTCCCGAAGGTGTTGCAGCAATTGAATTGGCGTCTACTAAGTTTGAACTTCCTGATGCAGCTACTGCCCATTCCCACTGGTCAGCGCTATTCAGTTTAGCAGCAAATATATTTTCTGTCGCCGTATTAGAGAGTATATATGGACCAAAGGTCAATGTCTCATGAAAATCTCCACATACATAAATATTGTCGTTTGAATCACGCCATATTCCATGTCCGATGTCATGTTCCAGGAAAGCGCCCGGCGCATGCACCCACTGCCATTGACCATTGGTATTGATTTTCGCAATGAAGCAATGTTCGTTTGCAAAATGCCCTGAAATGGTATCAGCACCGAAAATATTTTCACCACCGTAAAGGCCTGTGATGTATGCGTCACCCAAACTATTAACAGCAATGTCAAATCCGCGGCAGTTATAATTCGTATTGACTTCATTCAGCGATTGCTGTGTCCACAACCACTGTCCTGATGTAGAGAGCTTGCTGACAAATACGCTCTGAAATCCGATGCAAGTATCATTTCCAAAGATCGTTACATCTCTGCATTCTCCTGTTATATAGCAATTGCCGGTAACGTCTAGATCCAGGGCAGTTCCATATTGATAGTCGATGCCATGTGTATTCACTGCCCATAGCCACTGACCGTTCTGGTTGACTTTAGCAACGAAAGAATTTGACGCCCCGGTTAGGGTCAACGGAAAACTTCCAAACGTTGCATTCACATTCATGGACCCGGTAACGAAACAATTTTCGGCTGAATCCACAGCAACATCATTGAATTGAATCCTGTTTCCCAACGTTGTTGTAACAGCCCGCGACCAAATCCAATTACCTGCCGAATCCAATTTTGCAATATATGCTCCGGGACCAAAAAAGGTTGTATTCCCAATCATTGCCTGGTCCTGGAAGGAGCCGCAAATGTACACGTTGCTGTTTGCATCGAGACAAATTCCATAACCATAATCAACATCAGCTCCGCCGGTCCTTTTCGCCCATTGAAAAATTCCTGCTGAATTTATTTTCGCTACAAAAATATCCGGCTGTCCACCAATGCCCGTCAAAGTAGTCGTTCCGAAATGCACCGTGTTTCTGAAATAACCGGTCACATAAAAATTCCCGTTGTTATCCGGAACAATTTTATACGCCACGTCATTAAAATTATCTCCGATCCTGGAAGCCCATTGGAAGGTTTGGGCATTTGAGAATTGAGAGAATAGGAGGGAGAGGGATAAGAGGATGTATTTCATATGAGATTTGGAGAACAAGATAAAGATAATTGGGAAAGGAGGTTACTTTCCGATACAAAAAGTACAGTTCCCTTTACTATCAATGGTTTACGAAGATGGGGCAACAAATAGGCA
>JBDTTM010000422.1:0-3741 GCA_039930605.1 Bacteroidota bacterium | reverse complement strand
TTCAACAAGGAAGATGAAGTAAAAGTCTTGGACGTTGCTGAACTCATCGCGCAAGCGAATGAACTTTAAGAGCAGCCAAAAAATTCTCACGCAAAGGCGCAAAGCACGCAAAGTAAAATTGAACCTGTATTAGTCTTGGCGAGCTTTGCGTCTTTGCGAGAAAAATATCCCTGGAAATCCCCGTTAAATTTATTTTGCTCCTAAATTGTAAAGCAGAAACGAAAAAACATCAGTCAGTTCTTCAATCTGCTTCACAACCGGTTTGCTCGAACCCAAAGGCGTACTTGCAGCATGTCCCGCATTCACGTCAACGCGGATGAGCATGGGATTGTCACCTTTGTATTTTTCCTGGAGTGTAGAGATGAACTTGAAAGAATGTGCCGGTACCACGCGGTCATCGTGATCGCCGGTGGTGACAAGCGTAGCAGGGTAGGCAACTCCTTCTTTGATATTATGAAGCGGTGAATATTTATATAGGTAGTCAAAGCCTTCTTTGGTTTCACTTGAACCGTAGTCACCTTTCCATGCCCAGCCGATGGTGAACTTATGATAGCGGAGCATATCCAGTACGCCTACATTCGGCAATGCAACTTTGAAAAGATCAGGTCGTTGTAACATGACAGCACCAACAAGCAAACCTCCGTTAGATCGGCCACCGATACCAAGTTTCGCAGGTGATGTGTATTTGTTGTCAATTAAATATTGGGCAGCTGAAATAAAGTCATCAAAAACATTTTGCTTTTTTTCCTTTGTTCCTGCTTCATGCCACTTCTCACCGAATTCACCGCCACCACGCAGACTTGGCATCGCGAATATGCCTCCGTGCTCGAGCAAAACGAGACGGTCCAATCTGAAGTCAGGGGTTTTGCTGATATTAAATCCTCCATATCCGAATAGGAGGGTTGGATTGCTGCCATCAAGTTTCATGTCTTTCCTATGCACGATGAACATTGGAATTTTTGTTCCGTCCTTGCTTTGATAAAATTTCTGTTCGGTTACATAGTCATCACTATTGAATTTGATCTGCGGCTTGAAATAAACTTCCTGCTCACGCATGCGCATGCTGTATTGGTAAACAACGGGCGGAGAAGTAAAAGTTGTGAGCGAGTAAAATAGATTCTGGTCTTTGTTGTCACCACTCAATTCTTCAACAGTACCCATGCCTTCGAGCTTGATGTCATATTCAAAACCACCTTTGCGATTAAAGACTTTCAACTGGCTTGTGGCATTTTCCATGTATTGCCCGACGAAGTTATAGCTGGCAGAAATAATATGCTGCATCACAGTGAGTCCTTCGGGAATGACTACTCTCGGGATAGTTCCCGGTTTATTTATATCAATAGCAACCAATTTATAGTTCGAAGCATCTTTATTTGTTTTGATGTAAAAAATATTGCTGTCATTGTCGACCACCTCGTATTGGTTATCAAAATTGTCAACTACCGTAATCCATTTCCCATCACCTTTTCTCAGATCCTGCACCATCATGTTGTTTCCACTCGTTCCTTCAGAACCGGATAGTATCAGGTACCTTTCATCTTCAGTAACGCCGGCTGCAAAGTTGCGTTGCGGATGATCCTTGTCTGTATAAATCAGGATGTCATACTTCTGTTCATTGCCAACCTGGTGGAAATAAACTTTATGGAATTGGTTTGCACCTTTGAGCACACTGGCTGAATCAGGTGCATCATACCGGGAATAATAGAATCCTTTGGCGCGCCAGGAGATCCCGGAAAATTTCACCCACTGCAATTTATCATGCCATTGTTTACCGTTGTCAATATTCATTACATAAATCTCGCTCCAGTCACTGCCTGCCCGCGAGATTTCATAAGCCAGGTTTTTTCCGTCTTTGGAAACGGAAACAGTTCCCAGGTTGACGGTTCCATCTGAACTCAATGTATTCGGATCGAGAAATGGAGCGGGTTTGCCGCGCATATCACGGATGATATTCAGGACATATTGGTTCTGCATCCCGTCATTCATTTGAACAAAATAATGATTACCGCCTTTAAAAGGAACGGATGACTTCGGATAGTTCCATAGTTCATTGAGACGGTTTTTTATTTCATTCCTCATTGGAATATGAGACATGTAATTCCTGGTAATTTCATTCTGTGTCGCTACCCAAGCTGCTGTTTCTTCACTTCTGTCGTCTTCGAGCCAGCGATATGGATCCGGAACCTTAGTGCCGAAGTACGTATCTACGGTATCCGTTTTTCTTGTTGGTGGATATTTCAGTTGTGCAGAAGCGCAAAATGTCCAAAGCAGGGCAGAGGCGAGAAGAATATTATATTTCATAAATTTTGTTAAGGCGCTAAAAATAGAGAAAGAATTGTGAAAGACTAAAAAGAGGAAGTTAATGAGTGTGAATTAACCGGTCACTCAGTGAAATTGCAGAAAAAGATTTGATTCTGCAAAAACATATCATAACAATCTTAGACTGAATCATTCACCTGTCGGCTTCCAAAAAAATGCCTGAAATATGCTTACTTAATTTCTGTATTCCAATTTCCTTGTGAAAATCCTACTTGCTGTGTTGCTTTGAAAGCGAACCATCCATCTGGAAATGTTATACCAGGTAAACAAGGCTTTGATTTAACAAAAAAGTTATTGGCTTGAAGAAAACAATTGGAAATTTCAGTTCTATATCACCTCATCCTTACCTCTGAAAAATGTTTGTCTTTTGTCAATGAAGGGATCGTATGATGAAGGCATAATTGCAAGAATTATTAACTCAAGTGCATTTCAACTGTCTACTAGATGAATATCAATTAAGGAATTCTGTTTGAATAATTTTTTTAAAAAGGGACAACTCAATTGTATTGACGGATTCAAAATGGCCTTTCGCCAAATTTTTTAAAACTTTATTTGGACAATATTCATTTAGATTTCACATTTACAATAATATTCATTTTTAGCGCCGAAAATATACGAGTGATTCATTGGATCAGTCAAAACTTAACGGAGGTGGTCTTTAAAGGTAAGAAACTTTCCCATTTGACACATTCCGAACGCCATATTTGGTGAATAGGTTTTTCTTTTTGACAAAATAGTTGGATTTTTATAATCATGAATTGAAAAATAATATTTAAAGAATAAACGAATTTTAACCCGTAAAAATTATGAGATTATTTATGAAACTTATCTTAGTGCTCATCTTTGTTACTATATGTTGTAATCAAGCAAATGCGCAGCAAAACACCTATCCTGTCCTTTCTACTTCGATTGAGACAACGTGCATTTCCAATTGCATTGATGCTGATTCTATTCCTTACGTCTCTGATAGTACCGCCATTCGTGCTGTCATGAGTATCCAGCTTTTTGATGTCACGGGGATTATTTCTTTACATGTAAAACTGGGTACTACAAATGGCGGCGCGGATTTACTAGATAAAACTTTTGCCTTTGATGTTTCAGGAAATGTTGGAAATGGATGCACTTATAGTCGAACTGACTATACCGTTACACTCGGCCTTGGTGATTACAACGGCCTTACATCTTACTTCAGCGAAGTAATTTTAGAAAGGGATGACCATTCCCTTAGCGATGCCATCGTATTTAACAGGTAGTTTTATAACCATCAAAAACCAAATCAATTAAAAAGTATATCCTTTACATAGCAAATCTTATTCTGACCCTCCTTTCCCCGGCAATTGTCTTTGCAGGTAACTATTCCTGGACAGGAACCACCAACACGGACTGGTCCACAGCTACGAATTGGAATCCTTCAAGTGGTAC
>JBDTTM010000421.1:0-3748 GCA_039930605.1 Bacteroidota bacterium | reverse complement strand
GTTATTCAAAAGGGAAAGAAAGCTGTTAATGAAATAGAATTTGAAATCGTTAAATACGAGAATTTGCATAGGAAAGTACAACGGGCAAGGAATATGTGGACAATATTAAGCGCAAAAATAGATCAATCTGATTCTTTTCGAGAGTATGCTAGTGAATTGGATGAAGTAAGGGATCTATTAAGAACGGATTTTGAAGAAACCAACTCAGCAACTATATGCTATTTTTATCTTCTAATCGAAACAGAGGCAAATCAAAATGAGAGGAATTATTTGGTAGCTGATTTGAATTTAAAAAAAATGCATAACTTAATAATGGAAAACTCTTCGCTCTATACAAAGGCAAGACGCGGAGAGGTACTTGTTAACATTGCGAATAATGAGATTTTTTTAAATAATTATAGTAGTGCAATAAAAAATGCAGAAAACGCAAAATTATATTTTGAAAAAGGTACAGGGAATGCTGATGTTGCTAGCGAGATCGAATTCTTCGCCCGCTTTTACAACAACGAACTTGATCTCGCAGAGAAAATAATCGAGGAAATTTATATTTCAGCACGTAAAAGAAATAGCCCCTTTGCTTACGGTAAAAGAGCATACCTGTACGCTTGTATCATGACAATCAAGGGTGAAATTGAAAAGTCGAATGAACTTTTGGGGGAAGTAAGAGAAATTGAGAAGAATAAAGGCGGCTGGAATATTGCCATGCGGGTGCTCACAATCATCAATTGCATTGAGGCAAAAGATTATGAAAGTGCAGATCTGAAGGTGATGAACATGGAGAAGTTCATCAAGCGCAATTCAAAGTTGCATCATATCCGTAAACGGGATGTACTCATTTTAAGAATTCTCCTTAAACTGATCAATGAGGGTTTCGACTTTAAGAAAGTTTACAAAGCCCGCAAACATTACTTTGAATTACTTGAAGGCAAGCAACCGGATTATTATTGGAAAATAAGATCACCTGAACTCATTATCTTCCATGAATGGTTCAAGAAGAAAATCAAACCTTAACACCGGCTGATATTCATTCCTCAAATCATTCTAATTTACTTCAGCTTGCCTTTCTGATTTTCCTGATACGTACAGGAATTTTTACGAACTGGAAGAATTCAAGCAACGAAATATCCAGGGCCTCGCAAACAAGAATGAGTTTTTTAATGCTGATATTCTTGCCGTTTTCCCATCCATAATAAGCTGACCGGTTCAGCTGGTATTGAAAGGCAAAATACTCGGCGCATTTATAGCCTTTCTGAATACGCAGTTTACGGATCGCTGCACCGATGTTTAACATCAGATTTCTTAATTCAGAGGATGAAATCATTTCATCCAGTTCACGTGTAATTAAATTTTTCATAGTTGTAGTTTATTGGTTATGCATGCAAAAAAGCAAGGTTTGCCAACGGATGCAAAGGGACATCCAATACCAACTATGACGTCCTGAAAAATATGTCCTGAAATGAAACGAGGTGAAATAAAATCCAGGAACATTCAAAAAAAAATAAAAAAGGAACTCCGGAATGAATATATCTGCCTAGACGATACTCCCCGGGATGAGACATGAAATGGATAACTATTTAAAAATCCTATTTAAATGGATGTCTATCAATTACAAATTCATACGGGCTAAAGGCGTAACAGTCTGATCGGAAAATTCACCTTTCAAAAATTTATAGTACCCCGCAATTCCAATCATCGCTGCATTGTCTGTGCAATATTCAAATGCAGGAATAAAAACATTCCAGCCGGCTTCTTCTTTCATTTTCAGAAATGCATTCCGAAGGCCTGAGTTGGCGCTTACTCCACCGGCCAAAGCAATCTCTTTAATGCCCGTTTGTTCAACTGCTTTTTTCATTTTCCGCAGTAGTATTTCCACTATCGTATATTGTATCGACGCACAGATATCTGCTTTGTGTTTTTCGGTGAACTCTGCATCCTTTGCATTTGCATCCCGCACGAAATATAGAAATGATGTCTTCAGTCCACTGAAAGAAAAATCCAGTTCCGCAATCTGGGGAAAAGGAAATTTATACGAACGGGGATTTCCTTCTTTCGCATATTTGTCAATGAGCGGTCCGCCGGGGTAGGGAAGCCCAAGAATTTTAGCGGCTTTGTCGAATGCTTCCCCCGCTGCATCATCCAGTGTCTGACCGATTACTTCCATCACCAAATGCTCCTTTACCAAAACAATCTGCGTATGTCCGCCGGAAACCGTTAAACATAAAAATGGGAATTTCGGTACAGGTGATTCCATATTGGTATTTGGATCTGCCTTCCTGATAAAATGCGCCAGCACATGAGCCTGCATGTGGTTAACTTCAATCAATGGAATATCCAGCGCCAATGCCATCGCTTTTGCAAATGATACGCCTACCATCAACGCACCCATCAATCCGGGACCTCGCGTAAAGGCAATTGCATCCAGGTCATGCTTCGATATGCCTGCCTTTTTGAGGGCCTCATCGGCAACCGGAATGATCTTTTGCTGGTGTGCCCTCGACGCCAGTTCGGGGATCACACCGCCATAGTATTGATGAATCGCCTGGCTTGCAATGATGTTGGATAATACATGATCATTGCTGATAACAGAGGCCGCAGTCTCATCACAACTTGACTCGATAGCGAGTATATTTGTATTCTTGTTCACGGCAGGATAATTGACTGCGCCGTTGACATCTTCCGAAAAGTTTTTTCTAAGCAGGAGACCCGGAAAGTCAGCAGTGCAAATCTGAATTGGAGGGCAAAACTATCAAAAAAATTAAGCACATACTTTTGTGGTTTACGGCAGTATTGATACTGATCGTGGGACTTATATTCGTGGCTGCGAATGTTCCTTCCGTTCAAACGTGGCTTGCACACAGGGTGTCTGACTACCTTTCCAGGGAGTTGAAGACGACCGTGTATGTCGAAAAAGTCAAACTGAAATTATTTACATCCATGGAACTGCAAGGGCTTTTCATTGCAGACTTACACCAGGATACATTGTTATATGCAGAGGCACTTACGATGAACCTCAATGACATCAGCACAAAAAATAAAATTCTCGATATCCATGAATTGAAATTACAAGATGGCGGGTTTTATTTGCGTGAGTACCATGGCGAAGATGTTTTTAACCTCGATTTTATTCTCAACTATTTTTCTTCGTCCAACACCTCAGATACCAGCTCTTCCAGCTATAAAATAACCGTTGAAAATCTCCGCCTGGAGAATGTACGTTTTAAATACGAAGTCGCTGACGATACCCTCCAGGAACATGGAATGGATTATGAACACCTTGACATCAGCCATGTTTTCGGTGACATCAACGACATTCATTTCATCAATGATTCTGTTTTCTGCCAGATCAGAAACCTGTCTTTGATGGAAAGAAGTGGTTTTGTTTTGAATTCATTTAATGGCGATGCAAAGTTATCTGCTGATCAAATGCGGATTAACCAACTCTCCATCAAAACTCCGTACAGTGACATTCATACAGATCTTACTTTTAATTACGACAGCTTTCCTGACTGGATAGAATTTATCGATAAGATGCGTTGGAATTCAAATTTTCAGAACTCCACGATTTCGTTTACAGATATTGCCTATTTCGCCGGCGAATACCTGTGGGGAATTCACAACACCGTAAAACTGACCGGCGAGTGCAAGGGAACTGTTACACGTTTCAGGTGTAAGAATATGTTGTTGCAATATGGCCAGCAGACTTTGTTTAAAGGAAATTTTGGACTTACCGGCTTGCCGAATATAGAAG
>JBDTTM010000420.1:0-3755 GCA_039930605.1 Bacteroidota bacterium | reverse complement strand
TGGTCTATGTGGTTAAGGCTGTTTAGTCCACAAAAAATTTCTCCGTCCGCTCCTTCTCCCCCGCCATAAAATTGAAACTCTATTGCCTATGCGCACAATTAGGACGGGCTAACGCATGCTTAAAAAAAATTTAACCACATAGGTCACATAGAAAAAAGAAACATTGAAATTCTATGTGGTCTATGTGGTTTAGGCTGTTTAACGCGCATAACATTATAGCCCAGTGGAATTGCCTTATGCTCAACAAAAATAAATCACATAGAAAAACAAAACATTGAAACTCTATGTGGTCTATGTGGTTAAGGCTGTTTAGTCCACAAAAAATTTCTCCGTCCGCTCCTTTTCCCCCGCCATCACCCGCGCAAAATAAATTCCTGCCTTTAATTTTCCTTTTTGAATTACATACGTACCTACAGGTAAAACATCATCACACGAAATCATCGCGCCTGTAAGAGAAAATATTTGAAGGGAAGCAGAAGACACATTTTTTAATTCCCATTCAAAATGAACACCCTGTTCATCTGCACTTGTTTTTAAAAAATTATTTGAGGAAACAACTTGTTCCGGCAAACTGAGAATGTATGCCATGTTGTAAAAGTTCACAGTATTATTTCCGGAGTTGGGAACACCGAGTGTGTCATTGTTGAGATTGTAACAAATATCGGCCGGGCTGCTCAATCCTGTGATCACCTGTACAGGAGCATTTACAAAAGCTGAATCAAGCATGTAAGCAGACTGAGTTCCCCAGACAGAAATGTAAATACGGCCCTGTCCGTCCATTGCAATGCCATCATCATTTGAAAGCGTTGTGGTTTTCAAAATCGTTTGAGATGAATCAACAAGACTGACCGCTTTGATCTGCACACCGCTTCCCCAGGTACAATAAATAAGTCTGTTGTTTAATGCATCAAATAAAATTCCATTGGGAGTTTTTACTGTCGCACTTACATAAACACTTGATGAAGCATCGGAAATGTTCACTTTGTAGATTTTCTTTGCGTTGAAATCTGTTGTAAAAATATGTCCGCTCGTATCCGCACAAATTCCATTTAGAAAAGCTCCATTCACATTGCTGGTAAAGGTCTGCAGACCTGTGACAAGATTAAAGCCAAGTACTTTTCCGTTATCATTTACATATACAGTGCTGTCAACTACAACCAGGCCGTATGGAGCACTCACGTTGGTGGTGAATAATGTCGGCAGGTTACCCGGAACCACAGACTGCAGATTTCCGCTAGTCGTATTTGAAACGATGTACCGGTTGTTGATTGGATCAAACTCGACGCTTTCTGGACCGGAAAAATTTTGCGCAAATGTATTTGAGAGGCAGAGGAGTAGGAAGGATAAAAAAGTTAATTTCATTTGACCAAGCTATTTACCGGAACATCCCGGATTTATTTTGGCCGAAGATAGATGTTTGGACATACAACCTGATCATGATATTGATAAATAATTCCTGCAAAGAGAATAAAAATGAAATGTACTTTCCAGGTTCAATTCCTGATTGAACAGTACCTGAAGAAAAGAGTGTTCTACAATAGAAAGAAGAAAGCCACAATCCGGGATACAGCAGCAACATCTGTGAATAATTTATCCAGCATTGGTGACATTTGAACGGATTGGTTAGACGTTGCCAGTTTAGAGAATAATGAATACTGGATTCCTGAATAAATCAACGAATCAATAAAATTTCTCATCACAGGGCTTCAATAATTCGTAAAAATCATAGCACCAGGCCTTAATTGGAAATCTAAAATAGTGTCGGTTGCAAGTCCTGAATACATTACATTTACAAAGATAAACCGGATCTAATCCACTACGCCACATCTTACGTATAAAACCGTTTAAAAATAAAATCTCATGAAAATACTCTACAGTACCTTTATGCTGGCAACTGCATTGAACATTGCAGGTGCACAACCTGTGGTTACCGACGCAAATTTCAGTCCCGTTATTGGCCAGTCGTTTACACTTCACAATTCCACTCCTACATCGCTTAATCCGGGTTCATCAGGCGCCAGCGTAACATGGAATTTTGCGTCTATGCCTAACCAGAATACAGTTACATTTACCGAGGTCACCCCTGCATCAACCACTTACGGTGCGAACTTTCCAACGGCTAACGTTGCAACTTTCCAAAACCAGGTTTATGATTTTAACCATTCGAACACAAACTCTTATTCCGTCTCTGGCTATGTGTTTGGTACACTGGTTTTCCCATATACAGACGAAAAAACTATTATAACCTATCCGTTTTCTTACGCAAGTACATTTACTGATCCGTATGCCGGATCATACACAACAGGAGCCACTGTTTACCAGACCGGAATAGTTACTGGCACCGCAGACGGATATGGCACGCTGATACTTCCATGGGGCACTGTTACAGACGTGCTAAGGTTGCGCCTGCAAACAATTTACCAGGATTCTTCCGCTGGTTTTATTAACAATTATGTTGGGGATAGTTATACATGGATTAAGCCGGGTACACATTATTATTTGTGCAATATGGCTTCCGTAACTGCTAATGGTGCTTCCACGACCTATTCAGCAGGATACCTCGATGCAGGAAGTATGGGTATTGATATGGTAGATCCCGGTGAAATAGATTTCAGCGCATATCCAAATGCAGCAACCGATTTTCTTACAGTAAAATTCAACCTCAAGACTGCAGCAAAAACTCTACTGACTGTAACAAATACCGTGGGTCAAAAAATATATTCATCAGGGGAGGTAATGAGGAATGGAAATTACTCTGGAACAATAGATGTTTCTTCTTTTGCAGCAGGTGTTTACTTTTTGAATCTGAACCTGGATGATAGAATCCTTTCAACTAAGTTTGTGGTAAAAAAATAATTCTTTACCCTTCAGTCCCATTCGACTATAGCGAAAACGCAACTTTCCAAATTCCTTTTACCAACTCATCACCTATGAGTTGCCCCCAATTCTATAATTGATCAGAACCTGATCCTTGTTCAGAAGCCCATTTCAAACTGCCGAACAACCATCTTTGCAAAAGTATCTGTGTGCTTTTTTTGCGGCGACTCTTTCCCTGGCGCTAATCACTTTTAATTCCATACTGCTGACTTTTTTACTCAACTTTTTCAGGACGAGACGGAACCTGAATGTTAGCCCCGATTGCAGCATAAAGCCCGGACCCTGAAGTAAGCGCCTGCGCTTTACTTCAGGGGAGGACTTGACGCGTAAAGCGGGCGGAAACACCAAACAGAAGCACAGGATTTCCGCTTCAAAAAATAACGATTATTAATTGCTCATGCTTAATTTCATCTGCGGGCTTCTTCCTGCTCCTACCTCCTTCCGCTTTTTAACCTACCTGATTCCGGGAAATATTATTTCCGCACAGCCAACCTGTACAGCACCCATCCCATGTAAGCAAAGAAGCCGGTGCCTAATAGCATGAAGCCGCTTTCGCCCAGTATAGAAGTCAATCCATTCAATGCACTTACTTTTTCCAGCGCAGCAAACACTCCCTGATCAACTGACAGCAATGCTACGATTACGCCTGCAAGCGCACCGCCAGCCACTAGCCCGGTTGCAAACAAACTTCCTTTGCCGAGTTCTTCGTCTTCTTTTTGCTCATTTTTTCTTTTTGCGCGCCATTCAACAATACCTTTTATCGCACCGCCGCAAAAAATGGGGAGCGTTGTAGATAGTGGTAAATAAAGTCCGACCGCAAAAGACAATGCCTTCACACCACACAGTTCAACCGTGATGGCAATGAATGCACCTACCAA
>JBDTTM010000419.1:0-3755 GCA_039930605.1 Bacteroidota bacterium | reverse complement strand
GTAGCAAGAATCAGTTGGCAGTTGGCAAAAGGGAAGAAAAAGAAGACAATAGACAGTATACAAGAGACAAAAAACAAATTACAGACGGCAATTCACAACTGGAATAGAAATGGCAAGAGGCCAGTAGCAAGTAGCAAGATCTGGATCTACGAAAGAAACAAGAAATAAAAATTCACAAATTTTTCAAAATATAATAACCTCTAGCTTCTCTTGAGAAAAATACTTTTCATACTATTTCTTTTCCATGCATTGGGTATTCAGTTTGCAAATGCCTCGCATAATCGCGCAGGAGAAATTACATATCGCCATATCAGCGCAAATACATACGAAATCACCATAACGACATATACAAAAACGTCTAGTTCTTTGGCTCAGAATGGAAGTGTTGACAGACCCACGCTCGATTCCGTGCATATGGGTGACGGTTCAATAGTTGTTTTTCACCGCGACAGCATGCAGGATATTCCGGGAGATATCAGGATCAACAAATACATTGAAACACACCTCTATCCAGGAGCAGGGATAGACACCATTTGGTTTGTTGATCCGAACCGCAATGGGAATGTGATTAATGTACCGAATTCATTCTTTACTCCCTTTGCCATTTATACAATCCTGTATGTTGGACTACCGGGTTTAGCTGATAATTCACCTATCCTCCTGAACCCTCCTATTGACAGTGGTTGCGTCGGCATTCCGTTTCTGCACAACCCTGCTGCTTCTGATCCTGATCACGACAGTTTATCATACCAACTTATTTTTTGTCATGGAGCAGATAATCTTCCGATTCCTGACTACACTTATCCGTCCACTACCAATACTTTTACGTTGAATGCTGTTACAGGTGATTTGATATGGGATTCACCGGATTCCGCTGGCGAATACAACGTTGCTTTCCTGATCATCTCATGGAGGAAATTCGGTAATACCTGGTTGCGTATTGGTGAAGTGGAACGCGATATGCAGATCCGGATCATCACTTGTCCGCAAAGTTTTGAACCACCAGTCATCCTTCCTGTTGCTGATACCTGTATCCTGGCAGGAGATACACTTGCTTTTAATGTAACAGCGTATGATCCCAATCATGATTTTGTTACACTTACGTCAGTTGGAAGTCCATATATTAATTCAAACCCTGCATCATTTACAATTCCCGCAAATAATAATTCGCAAAACGATACCATTAACGGTCTGTTTACCTGGCATACAAACTGCGACAACATTGCGAGCCAGCCTTACCAGGTTACATTCAGGGCCAGCGACATCAACTCAACCATCAGCCTGGTAACGTATGAGTCGGTGATCATAACTGTTATAGCACCTCCAATTGATTCTCTCAGCGTTGAACCGAATGGAAATACAATGATGCTTCACTGGAGTCCTTCACCATGTTCCAATGTTGATCACTATAATATTTATCACAGGGTGGGTCAATACCCAGGCGTGATCGAATGTCCGTGCCAGACCGGTGTTCCTTCATTCACAGATTATATACTGATTGGTACAGCAACAGGATTGAATGACACCGCTTTTGTCGATTCTAACAATGGCGCTGGATTGGCAATCGGAATTTCTCATTGCTACATGGTGACTGCCGTTTTCGCTGACGGATCAGAGAGCTGTACTTCAATACAGGTTTGCAATAAATTAAAGAAGGATCTGCCGGTGATTACAAATGTTTCAGTAGTCACCACAAATTCTCTTTCAGGAACGGACTCCATCATTTGGAGTAAGGCAACAGAAATCGACACGAATGTTTTTCACAGCCCTTATCAATATAAAATATATCGTTCCGACAATGATTTTTTCGGCACAAATTTCATACTGGTTCATACCATGGCAGGTGATGAGAATGACACCATCTATCTTGATAACAGCTTTAATACTGTCAACAAGAACAGCTACAAAATTGAATTGTATTACGACAGTGATAACAACGGTACACCTGATGCGTTGAAAGGCAGTACACAAACAGCTTCATCTGTTTTCCTTTCACTCGTACCAAGTGATCAAAGCATTGCACTTTCATGGCAGGAGAATGTTCCATGGACCAACTCACATTACGATATTTTCAAACTGAATGCCGCGAATAACACATGGGATTCCATTGCTACAACTACGCAACACTCTTATATAGATTCTGATTCCATCTTAAACGGATCACAATATTGCTATTATGTGCGAAGCTATGGAGGTTACGGTACACCTGGAATCATTGATCCGATCATTAATCTCTCTCAGCAGGTTTGCGCTATTGCACATGATAACGTACCGCCTTGTGCGCCTGTATTCACTGTGGGTTCCGACTGCCTTGAGAATGTAAATTTCCTCCATTGGAATAACCCGAATCATTCATGTGCCGATGACGTCTGGTACTACAAAATATATTTCGCACAGAACGGAGAAAATCTTGAACCGATCGACACGATTCATTTAGCAAATGACACCACCTTTGTTCACCTCAACCTCTCCTCCCTTGCCGGTTGCTATAAAGTAACCGCAGTTGATTCTAATTTCAATGAGAGTACTGCCATCGCCATTTGTGTGGACACATGCAGGCAGTATGTTTTACCAAGCGTATTCACACCGAATGGGGATCACAACAACGATCTTTTTCATCCATGTGATTCAACAACTGCCAATGAATTACAGATCAAAAATTGCCCGCCATACAAAAATGTATTCGACATCGATCTCAAAATTTACAACCGGTGGGGCAGCATTGTTTTTGAGACCACTGACAAAGACATCAATTGGGACGGAACGAATAAATTCAGCAAAGGAGATTGTCCTGATGGAGTTTACTACTACACCTGCATTGTAAACTTTATCCGCCTGAATGGAATTGAAAGCAAGCAGTTGCATGGTTATATTCATTTGATACGGGGGAATTAGAAACAGCCGGCCCCCTAGCCCCCGAAGGGGGAACAAAAACAGGTCGGGAGGTGAAAAAACAGCCGAGCCATCAGCCACCGAAGGGGGAACAAATCCCGATGTAGAAACAATCCACTTACTCATATAGTTATTTTCAATTACTAATTTCACAGCCTCTCCCCCATAGGTGTAAATAATTCTTCCGGGGCTATCTATTGACATATGTTTACGGGCATCATAGAATCACTGGGCAAAATAATTTCCGTAGAAAAGGAAGCTGCCAATCTACGTTTTCGGATTTCCTGTTCGTTCACTTCGGAACTGAAAACGGATCAGAGCCTTTCACACAATGGCGTTTGCCTGACTGTAGAAAAAATTTCCGGGGAAATTTATGAAGTAGTTGCGATCGATGAAACATTGCAGCGCAGCAATCTTGGCCAACTGAACACAGGTGATTTAGTGAACCTGGAAAGATGCCTAAGGATTGGTGACCGCCTGGATGGGCATTTGGTACAAGGTCATGTAGATGAAACAGCCGTTTGCAAATCCATTGAAGATAAAAATGGAAGTTGGTTGTTTACATTCCAGGTAAGTTCATCTTCGGCAAACTACGTGGTAGAAAAAGGTTCTGTTTGTATAAACGGAGTTTCTCTCACTGTGGTGGAAGCCGGCAAGGATTTCTTTTCAGTGGCGATTATACCATACACATTCGAGCACACGGCTTTTCATTCACTCAAATCCGGCGATAATGTCAATTTGGAATTTGATATCATCGGGAAATATGTGCAGCGGATGATGGGAAATCGAAATAATCGAAATCAATAACGGGTAAGGCGGAATTAATTGCTACAATTTACAGGCCGCTCCTACGGAGCTCAAAT
>JBDTTM010000418.1:0-3764 GCA_039930605.1 Bacteroidota bacterium | reverse complement strand
TTTTCATGTTATTGGAATTTGAACATTCATTTAGTAACTATTAATTTTTTTGTTGTGACTCGGTTGGCGCTCGTAACTGAAATAAAATAAATTCCGGGTTCGTTTACGTACAACAGTGAATAGTTTTCGTTCACTCTCACTTGTTTAATAACCTGCCCAAGCACATCAGTTATTTTTATTTCATCAATATTCGTTGAACAAAGAATATGGACATTTCCATTAGTTGGGTTCGGAAAAATATTTAAATCAGTGTAGGTAATATTTTCTTCAATTCCGAGAACGGTTCCCACTTTCGCAAGAAAAATATCGCTTCTGCCGAATCCACTGACATTGATATTCCCAAACTGGACAGGGATGGTATCGTGAAATGAACCTGTGACGTAGATATCGGAATTGGGAGTAATAGCTATACCATAAGCATCGGTATTTGTATAGGGGCTCCCCGCTCTTGCAGCCCACACCGCTGCCCCGGTTGCATTATACTTCACAACATATAAATCTGACCCGTTCCAATAAGTTCTTGATAAAGTAATACTACCAAAAGTGATGGAATAGCCGCCAAAATAGCCAGCTAAAAAAATGTTGCCGCCACTATCAACTGCCATGCTCCTGCATCCATTGTAATACGGGGAATTTACAGGAGCATCTGCCCAAAGCACATTTCCTAAGGAATCATATTTGGCAACGTACGTATAATCCTGGCCCTGAAAAACGTTATTCAAAAGATACGCTCCAAAAGTTATTGAAGAACTTATAAAGCTGCCAGCAATAAAAATGTTTCCATTAGCGTCCGTTACCATTGTTTGCGGGTAATCAAAATCATTGCCTCCAGCGCTTTTAGCCCAGTGAAAATTTCCAGCCGTATCATACCGGGCAATAAATATGTCAGGGCAATAAAAAGTATCAACGCAGGGAGTCGGATTGAAGTTTGTTAGGGTATCCGTTCCGATATACATGTTAAAATTGGTGAAAATTCCTGTAATATAAATGTTGCCTTTGTTATCGGTAGCGCAGGCAATCCCTTCTTCCTGATTATTTGTTCCTCCGGCACTTCTAACCCAAATGACATTTCCATTCATATCATATTTTACAAGAAATATATCTTCAGTTGATCCATATATGACATGCCCGCTGAAGGAAGCAGAGTCATTAAAAATGCCTGTTAGATAAATATATCCCAGACTATCAAGGCATATTCCGTATGCTCTTGCAGGATATCCTGCATCCGTTTCTCTTGCCCATATTTCATTTCCGGAAGAATCATACTTTGCAAGGAACATTGAGTAATTAAACAAAGTGTCATTGCCCAAAACAAGAGTATCGAGGTAGTCGAAATAACCCATTAAGTACACATACCCATAAGCATCGGTAGCGCAAGAATATCCCTTATCGGACCTGTATCCACCAACGCTTTTAGCCCAAAGCACATTGCCATTAGCGTCATATTTTGCAAAGAAAATATCATCATAGGGATATCCAGTAGCATTGTTTAATGTATAGTTGCCAAAAGTTACGGAAGGGCTGTTAAAATTTCCTGTTATGTAAACGTTCCCATCGCGGTCTGTGCACACAGAATTTGCAAAATCATAATCGCTTCCGCCTGCACTATTCGCCCATAGCCAATCTGGATTTTGTCCAAATGAAAAAACAATCCATGAGGAAAAAAGAGCTATGAGAAAAACATTTTTCACGAGATTGATATTTTCATTTGAAATAGAAGCGTGTTAAGAAAAAAACTATTTATGTAAGGAGTTTTCCTTTTCGAGCTGTGCGATTCTTTTTTCCTGATCACTAAGACGCTTGTCCTGATCTAAAATATATAGAGCTTGTTCCTCAACCGTTCTCAACAATCGCATTTGAAAATCTCCCACATTAATACCATCTTCTTTTTTCATTTCTTCATAAGAAGGTATATTGGGTAAATGACCATTTTCGATCAGATACTTTGCCAATTCTTCCTGAGAAATCAAATTATAATCATGGGAAAAAACGCGATCCCAATTTCCGTACGCTTGTACCTTAACTTCTTCACAAAGTATTTTTCCGTTCACAGCCAATTTGAAATTAGTTAAACTTGCTGGTGGATTTGTCGGATTAAGCAAGCCAATATAAACACTACCTGTTGCCCCTATTCCGCTTGCAGGTGTAACCACTACTGTGGGTATATCACTATTAAATCCTACATAAAGTGTATTCAAGGAGGTATTCACTAACCGGCTTGTTGAACTAACGCCCGTTCCGATTGTGAAAGCGTTGTTTGTTGTGTTTGGTATGAATAAATTATTTCCGAAGGCAAAGGAATTATTTCCCTCTGCTCTCGCATTATATCCCATGCCGATGGAATTAATACCTTTTGCGTAACTGAGTTGACCAAAACCTATTCCCTTGTAACTGTTGTACAGACCTCCTGATTGATCAGCAGTAAAGTTATTCGTCATTTTCAAGTAAAGAATTGTACTGTCACCGATGTAAAGAATACTGTCAGGAGATGTAATTCGATTAACTCTTAATGTTCCAAAATGAGTTGTTTGAGGTATTAAAATCGTTCCTGTGCTTCAGATCCTCATTCTCTCCACCCCATTGGTCTTCAGCACCAAATCCATATTATCAGTTGTTCCGATAAACTGAGAAGCGGGATTGCTGTTTGTGTTTCCCGAACTTAACCAGCTATCTTTTTCGGTTTGAGAAAGAATTGTATTCTCTTTTAAATTGCAACCATTATTATCTGTTACTTCTGCGAATACAATACCTGCGCATAAATTAGTTGGGTTGTAAACAGTTTGATTACCGGGATTCCAATGATAAGTGTAAGGGCTAACTCCACCTGACACTGTTGCTGAAACATTTCCATTGCAAGAACCATTCTGACTTACATTAAATCCATTTGGATATTTGTAAGTACTCAATCCTATTTTAATTGGCTTCGGTTCCGTAAGTGTTATTTCTCCTTCTGCTGTTGTCTGATTTGCATCTATTACTGTTACGTGGTAATAACCAGGAGGCAATTCAGAGAGGTCTTGTGTTGTTGCATCGCTGCTCCACTGATAAGTGTATGGTGCAATGCCACCAGAAACGGTAAGATCAATTGTTCCGTTTTGACTTCCGAAGCAACTAATATTAAAGCCGTTGAATTCGGATGGCGTAAGCTGCAATGAAAGGGTTTGTGCATTGAGCAGTTGACTTATAAAAATGAACAACGTGATGAGTGATAAAATAGCTTTGGAATTGTTATTGTGGGTTCTCATAGCGTTTTTGATTTTAAAATTATTTGAAATGGCATGTTAAAGTAATAGTATAATTTTTGAATTAGCAAAATTTTTTGCGGGTTTGATTTTGAATGTCAAATTATGCAAGACACATTAATACGGAGCGAGGAGTATTGAAAAATGAGAAGTAGGATATGCCTCTTTCATTTTCAAGAAGGAATAACGGTTTTTTCGGCTCTGCCGAACACTTGAGACCGTTACACTTTGAATACCCACACTGTTTACAGGGAGTGACACGGGTTGCGTACGACTTCCAAATATACAACTTCCCGATTGAGAATTATTGGCCGCTATTGCGTTCTCGTTATCCCCAAAATAATATCCCTCTTTTTTCGGATGCGCATTGATTTCATACTCCTTTCCTTTGCCTCCTCAGAAATGACTGGATTCAAATCAATAATAAAACCTTCCGGCTTAACGGATGTTGTTACGGGGCAAGGATTCCTGTTGATAAAACCGGAAAAAGTTTCCAACAACAGTATCAGGAAGAGGTTTTAT
>JBDTTM010000417.1:0-3765 GCA_039930605.1 Bacteroidota bacterium | reverse complement strand
CACATCCTGTTCAAAATTTAAATAGCCGGGAATAGTTCGATACTGTTTTACAAAATTAAATCCCACTTTCTCCAGTGTTTTATTTGGCGCAGTATTAAGCGCATAAGGTTCGCAGTAAAGTTTTTTCAATCTGTAATGATTAAAAAAATGAGGAAGTGTCATCTTCACCAACACAGATCCAACGCCTCTTCTGCGCTGTTCATAATACCATAAATGCAGGTGCATATATGCTTCATTCCCGAAAATAATTTTATTGATGTTGCAATGGCCAACAGCTTTCCCATCCAGCTCCCATATAATTCCGAATGATTTTTTATCTTCATACTTCTGATTAAGCTGCTGGCTGAGCATCTCAAGAAGGTCCTTCCGTGGAGGAACTTTTGCAAGGTCAACGCCCATTGATTCAAGAAAATCAGGATTAGAAAGTGTCCAGTAATCCGCAATCAGATCAAGGTCCCTTGCTGCAATTTCCCGAACAGAAAGCATACCTGTCAAAGTCATATGCTTACAAATGTACAACCCAATTGACAAAAGAAAATCAAGGTTGTAACTTGCGGCAATGAATTTGAAAAGATTTTTTCCGGCGTTGCTTTTTTTTGCGCCTTTTTTTCTTTTTTCACAATCAGATTCCTTTACAACAACCGGTAAGGCATCTTTTTATGATGATAAATTCCAGGGCAGAGAAACCAGCAATGGCGAGGAATATGACCAGGATGATTTTACAGCCGCGCACAGAACGCTCCCCTTCCACAGTATCGTACATGTTACAAATAAGCAGAACAATAAGAGTGTTGTTGTTAGAATAAATGACAGAGGGCCATTTAAAAAAAGCCGGATAATTGATCTCACACGTTCAGCAGCTAAAAAACTTGATATGATTCCTTACGGAGTTGTTCCGGTGAAAATTCAAACCCTTACATTCCTGGATCGCATTGATCTTACAGATTCCACCTTGAAGGAAAATGAAGTGTGGGATTGCTTTTCGCAAAAAGTAGAACTCCCCGACTCCGCCATTTTTGTCTGGCAGACTGAATCGGTTAAGCACGCTTTTTACATGGCATCTGATATCCTCTTAAGCTATAAACTGAGTAATGTTTATGTAAAATCTATCAGGACAGGTAATGAAAGAAAATTCAAAATCTTCATTCCACTTCCCCAGGTAACAACGGATGCATTGACATTGATTCGGACTTTAAAAAAAGACGGCTTTCGCTATACCAAATTAATACACTGAAATCAAAGATGCGATAAGGCTCAGTTTGTACTTACAGACACCGGCTTATGCAAATTGCCTGCAGGACTTGAAACATGTTTCCTTTCACCAATTTGCTGACGCCACATCGCGTAGTACAGTCCCTTATCATCCAACAGTCTTGAATGGGTACCCTGCTCTACAATCCGGCCCCTTTCGAGAACAAAAATCCGGTCTGCATGCATAATGGTGCTCAGACGGTGTGCAATAAGGATTGTAATATGTTCTTTACGGGATGACAGTTCGCGAACGGTTTCAGTAATCTCTTCCTCTGTAATTGAATCAAGCGAAGATGTTGCTTCATCAAATACCAATAGATTGGGTTGACGCAGCAATGCACGTGCAATAGATAGCCGCTGCTTTTCTCCACCGGAAACTTTTACTCCACCTTCGCCGATAAGGGTATCTAATCCATTCACAGCCCGTGCAAGAAGTGGCTGGCAGGCTGCTTTTTGCAACACATCCATACACTGTTCATCTGTTGCATCCGGCTTCACAAATAAAAGATTTTCACGTATCGTCCCTGAAAAAAGTTGTGTGTCCTGGGTTACAAAACCGTTCTGTTCGCGCAATTCATCAAATACAATTTCATTCCCTGCTATGTCATTGTAATAAATCTCACCACTCACCGGCCGGTACAATCCGACAAGAAGTTTAACAAGAGTTGTCTTTCCTGAACCGGATGGTCCAACAAATGCAATCGTCTGACCTTTATTTGTTTCAAAAGATATGTTTTCAACTGCATTGGTGGAAGAAGATTGATGCTTGAATTGAACAAGATCAAACCTGAGGTGATTAACTCTATCAAGCTTCCTCGGGTGAACCGGTTTAACCTCGACAGGTGTATTCATAATCTCTTCGAAATTCTGCAATGACGCCTGTGCTTCTCTCCATACTGCAATTACATTTCCAAGTTCCTGCAGCGGTCCGAAAATAAAAAATGAATAGAACATTAACGTGATCAGCTTCCCAACTGTGATTGTATCCTTAAACACCAGATAATAAAGCAAAAAAATCAGGCATGTCCGTAGAAAATTGACGGTCGTTCCCTGTACAAAGCTCAGGCTTCGTATAAACCTTACTTTCTTTAATTCAAGTGTAAGGATTTTTCCGGTTACAGCATTTAACCTGTTCACTTCCTGCTTGGACAATCCAAGGCTTTTAACCAGTTCAATGTTTCGGAGCGATTCGGTTGTAGAACCTGCAAGCGCAGTCGTTTCACCAAGGATGACCTTGGAAATTTTTTTAATTCTCTTGCTTAACGCACTGCTTACAAATCCCAACATTGGAACCGTTAACAAGAATATCGGTGCGATTATCCAATGAACATTGATGGCATAAACGATCACAAAAATGACCCCTACAAGCGATTGAAAAACAATACTCACAAATGCATTGATGAATTTTTCAGAATCACTTCTTACCTTTTGTAATTTTCCTAATGTTTCACCGCTACGCTGATCTTCAAAAACGGAATAAGGCAATTCAAGTGAATGACGGATTCCATCGGTATACATTTTTGCACCCGATTTCTGGACAACGACATTGGTAAAATAATCCTGGAAGTTTTTCGCAATACGCGACACCATGGCGACCCCCATAGCCGCCAGTAAAAACCACATGATATCATAAGCAAAACTTTTGCTGGGATCGTTCCGGTAATCGCTGATATGCACACCAAAATGATCAATCATCTTTCCGGCAATCAATGGATCCATCAACGAAAAGCATTGATTGACAGTAGCAAGTAAAAGTGCAAGAAATACGATGGATTTATGTTCCTTTAAATAGGAGAGCAGAATTTTCATGTGGAGAGTCTAGGTACGGAATATCTGAATCTGGGTTCGAAACAAAAATAGAGAATAAAAGTTGTAACATCTTTCAAAAAGAAAGGCTGTCCTATTTAAAGAACAGCCTTTCTTATAACTATTTTAAAAGCGCCTATTGAATGACTAGTTTTTCAGTTGTTTTTTCATTCGCAGAAATAATTACGAGTGAATAAATGCCTTTTGCAAGGGCAGAAAAATCAAATGATTTTTTAATCATAGTTCCTGAACAATTTTGTGAGTAAACAAGCTTGCCCATCACATCAATCACTTGAACCGTTGCAGTACTTGATTTTGATTTCAAGTTCAGCGTAACAATTCCTGAAGTTGGATTGGGATATAGATTATAAGTCTTCAAATTAACTGCATTCTCCTCAATAGCCATCGGCGCACCATCCCATTTAAAAATACCTCCAGCCTGAAATCCACCGCTGAATCCACCGGCCCACAGACCATTAAAACTACTTGCTCCAAGCGCAGTATATTGTACTGTTCCGGTTTCAATATCAACCCAGGTTGAACCAGAGTCTTCACTAAAGCTGGTTCCGATTAATCCTGTTGCTGCACCGGAACAAACGTATATACCTGTATTAGGAACAGCAACCAGATCTGAAGTCCAGAAGTTACCTGTCGGCGTATAAGCAGTCCATGTCGCTCCGCCATCGGTTGTTTTCTTGGCAGATGCAA
>JBDTTM010000416.1:0-3768 GCA_039930605.1 Bacteroidota bacterium | reverse complement strand
AAAAAGGTGATCGCGTTGCATTGGTAGGTTTCGGAACTTTTTCTGTTGCAAAACGTGCTGCACGTAATGGCCGCAATCCACAAACAGGAAAGCCAATTAAAATTGCTGCTAAGAAAGTAGCGAAATTTAAAGCCGGCGCTGAATTAGCTTCCAAAGTTCGATAAGCTGAATAGCAAAGGATTAAGAAAAAAAACCTGTCATGATTATTCATGGCAGGTTTTTTTTTACCTGTGATTCGATATTCTTTTTCGTTTTGTATTTTGGTCAATCTTTATCAGAACAATGCAGCAGAAATTTTTTGAACGGCCATACATTGCGTTTCTACCGTTTCTATTCCTGTACCTGGTCCTAATCCTTGTTCAAAACGTTGATCCGCTGATCGGAGATGAAGGACGCTATCTACAATTTGCAGGAAACTTATTAAATGGCTTCTATTCTCCGCCTCCACCCGCCATCAATCTCTGGAATGGCCCCGGCTTCCCAATCTATCTTCTGCCCTTTGTCGCCTTCGCACTTCCTCACCTTGTTATCAAACTATTCAATGCCTTCTTATATTATGGAGTCCTGATCCTCTTTTACAAAACGCTTTCCGGCTTTCTCAACAGAAAAAAAGCATTTTATTTTTCTTTGCTCTTCGCATGTTATTACATGCCGTACAAAAGTCTGCCGTATATACTTTCAGAAACGTTGACTATATTCCTGATTGCTGCTATCACCTATTGTGCATTCGTTTACTTCTCATCCCCGGGGAAAACTATATCCAGGCGTTACAATCTTTTGCTCCCTATTCTGCTTGCACTACTGGCCCTCACCAAAGTCATATTCGGCCCTGTTTACCTGGCTGCGGCAATTGTTTTCCTGGTTCTATACCTGGTGACAAAAAACGGAATGTATAAAAGATCCTTTTTACTGGTGATGTACGCAATGCTCTTCTGTGCTCCTTACCTGCTTTACACCTGGTCACTTACCGGTAAAATATTTTATTGGAGCAATGCCGGAGGAAAAAGCTTATACTGGATGAGCAATCCAACGAATGGAGAGTGGGGAGAATGGCATAATGATTCACTTTCCTCTCCTGTGATGAATGAAAATTCATTGGCAAAATTAAATTTCAATCACAGAAAAGATCTTGACTATGTGAACCAATTTACAGGTGCAGAACGGGATCAAAAGTTTAAGGAACTCGCCATCCGGAATATCCGTGAATATCCCGGGAAATTTTTTGTGAACTGGCTCGCTAACTGGAGCAGGATGTTTTTCAATTACCCTGTGAGCTATACTCCTTTTCGATGGAGCACCCTTGGTAACATGGTTGCCAATATTCCTGCACTAATCCTATTGGCATACACTGCATTACTCACCTGGAGAAATAAAAACAATTTTCCCTTTGCCTTGAAATTCCTGCTTTGTATATCAGGTGTTTATTTAATGGGGTCATCTTTTTTAAGCGCATACGATAGAATGTTTTACATCCTTGCCCCATTATTAGCAGCCTGGATATGTCATTCGCTGGCAATTTTCAGAACCGGTAAAACCGAAAATTAAAAATCGAAATAGTAATTTTCAAGAGCCATTCTTAAGCCAAAATACACCAACCGGGAATATTTCTTTTCTATTACATTGGTATAAGTCCGGTCAGTAACGCCAAACTCAATATTCATATTCGTTTTGGGATTGACGAGATACTCTAACCTGAATTCCTTATAAATAAGTTTTGTTTTTAATCCGGTTCCAACATAATGACCATACTCGGATGATCGCGTATCATAATTGTAAAAAATATAATTGCCATCATTTTTCTGGCTGCGGTCCTTGCCCATTTCAACATAATTGAATTTTACTTCCACGAAAAAATTCCTCCACCTATAATTGAGGAAATTAACTGATTCATAAAAATTCGCTCCCAGCGGATGCGCCAACGGCTGGTTAAACTGTCCATAATTCTGACCGGTAGTGCGGTGTTGATAAGTATAGGGACGCACAAAATTAAATTCAGTCTGAAAATTCAGGTTTTTGATTTTCGCAATTGAATAAGATTTCACTCCAAGTTGAAAAGCCTGTTTATTAGCCCACCAGCCTCTTCCGGCTCGTACTTCATTCAGCAGGAATTCATCAAGTAACAATTGCCCGTAAATAATGTTGCGGGGATTTATTTTGAACTTCAGGTTCGCTCCCAATAATTCATTGTCAGGCGAGCCAACCGAATTCTCCACTGAACGGAGAAATATTATTGGATTGATATAATTAAAATCAAAATCCCTATATGAATCATGCCTCCAGACAACTGCTTCAAACAATCCAAAAGTCAGCCAGTCTTTTTTACCAATTGCAAGGTCAAGGTAATTGAGGCGCAGAAATTTTTTCTTAAAACCCGTGTCGTAATAATATTCTTCTTTCAGGTTCTGCATCATGCAATAAATAACCGAATACTTAAAACGCCAGAATTTCATACTCAACCTTAAAAAAGGATATTGGAATGAGTTATCACTCAGCAATAATGACCGGTACCCATCACCGATAAAATTTTTATCATGTGCCAGAAGGAAATCAAAATGTTTACCGGCTGTATAGCCAATCCCTCCTGTGGCATTGTTGAAATCATAAGTGCCTGCCGCATTGGTCTTCACCCTGCCCTGCCCCGGAGTAACCTGTTCTTTGTTTACAAACTCGCTGACATAGGAAACATACTGTGCCTGGTTTTCGTGTACACCTGCATAAAAATAAAATTTATGCTTCATATCGCCCTGCACAAGAATACCCCGGGTATTGACATACACGTTATTGTCGTCCTGGAGATCTCTTCCGATTTGCGTATTCAAAATCGGGTCCAAACATAAATGAATATCATCTTCATTTACTTCAAGTAAATGCTCACGAAATATTTTTCTACCAATAAGTGTTTTATAAAACTTAGCTTCTTTTCCGACCGGAGAAAATACAGAGTCAACAGGAGCAAATTTCCTGATGTACTCATAGTCGAATGGTTTCAGTGCCGAAAATAAATGAAGTGAATCATTCTGAATATATTGCTCGACCCTGTTGTAAACATCCCGATTTAACGGAAACAGGAATTCCTGCGCAAGAGAAACATTTGCAAAAAACAAAATCGAAAAAAGAAATAAACTGCAGTGCCTGGATAGCTTCATAGATATTGAATCGTATTCGTAAAGGAACAAAAAAACCTTATTCTAAAACAACTGTTGAAACCATGTTCCAATCTATCTGATCAACAGCCTCCCTGACGTTTACAAACCGAAAATCGATGAGTAACCTGGTAAACTTTTCTTTTGACCTGCCTAATCCGATGTAAGACATGAATTTTCTCTTTAATGGTAAGGTAGAAATTAATGGCTGGGCAGGATCAAAATCCCTGGGATGAAAATAGGTCATTACATAATCAGCCTTTTTCATTTGGGACTTAATAAAGGAATACGGTAGCAGCCGAAAATAGCCCCCACCAGAGAACACGTACTTTCCTGGACCGAATGACGAAGTACTCACCGGGAATTCCTTCAAGATCCGTCCATTTACTGATACATTGCATGGGCCTGTAACGGGGAATTTTTGATACCCTCCATGATTTCTTGCGACAGGAAATACAGAGCAGTCATTTTCAATTCCACATTCAGTCATAATTTCAAATACCCATTTTGTTTTTTCCGACACTGAAAATCCCGGGGCGCGATATGTTTTTATTTTCTGCCCGGAAATGTCTTCCAGTAAGCGGATACAAGCAGAAAGGTCTTCCTTAAATTCTGCCGGCGTTTG
>JBDTTM010000415.1:0-3789 GCA_039930605.1 Bacteroidota bacterium | reverse complement strand
TTCAGCATCACCGGCATCACCAACATCAAAATATCTTCATTGATTTTTCTGCCTTCTACTGCCGGTGTAATAATTCCCGCGCGGTTAGGTGCGCTCATTTCAATCGTCACTTCATCACTTTCGAGGTTGCTGAGCATGTCGGCAAGGAAACGTACGTTGAAACCGATCTCCATGTCCTCGCCATTGTACTGGCAGGTGAGGCGCTCAGAGGCTTCATTGCTGAAATCCACATCTTCTGCATTGAGTTGGAGCTCACTGCCTGTAATTTTCAATTTAACCTGGTGCGTTGTTTTACTCGAGAAGATTCCTACGCGCCTGATGGCATTCAGGAATGCCTGGCGGTCGATGGTTAGTTTGTTCGGATTATCCAAAGGAATTACCGCTTCATAATTCGGGTAACGGCCGTCAATCAGCCTGCAGATGAGTGTGGTGTTGTCAATCTCAAAAAATGCATTCGTCGTATTGTATCGGATATTGATTTCACTCGTGCTATTAGCCAGGATGTTCTTCAATAATGTCAACGGCTTCTTTGGAAGGATAAATGCCGCTTCATTTTGAGATTTGGCATCACCTCGTTTGTATCGTACAAGCTTGTGAGCATCGGTGGCAACAAACGTAATATCGTCCTTGCTCACCTGGCAGAAAACGCCTGACATCACCGGGCGCAGTTCATCATTGCCTGTTGCAAAAATAGTCTTGCTGATTGCCTGTAGCATGGTTTGCGCGCTTACAGAAAGCGTAGATGTATCAGAAGCTGCAGGAAGCTTTGGGAATTCATCTGCATCAAAACCACTGAGTTTGTATTTACCATAGTCGGAAGATATTTCGACCTGGTGCGTCTTCTCATCTATCGAAAAGGTAAGCGGTTGCTCTGGGAATGTCTTCAAAGTATCCAGCAATATTTTCGCCTGCACAGCAACCTTACCATTGGTCTTAGATTCCACCGGTACAGAGGTAATCATAGTTGTTTCGAGATCGGAAGCAGAAATGGTGAGCGTACTTTTCTCAATAACAAACAAAAAGTTGTCGAGGATTGGAAGTGGATTGGTTGTGTTGAGCACACCGCTCAATGCCTGCAACTGGCGCAGAAGGCCGGAACTTGATACAATAAATTTCATTTGGCTGTAATTTTTTTAAATCGTCAAATGGAATGCCTGAATGATCCTTAGTTGATGAAGGACCTTTTTCATTACCGGCATTTCATTCTTCCAGTAAGTTTTAAGAGTACGCAAGTGTACTAAGAAGTTCGCGACAAAAGGCTTTGAAAGTGGATTATTTTTGAACCGCTTTGGGGATTGATAAAGAGCGATTTATACCTTATTGCTGCAACTTGCTTCGAGGTGTATTCTTGTCAAAATCGCTGATGCCGGCGAATATCCTGCTGAAGACAAAATATTGAATCGTAACGAGTTCCTTTCCATCCTTGATAAAAGCATACATCCTGTCGATGTCGAATTTCAGATCTTTACCGGTTGAGTCAACCTGCGCAAGGGATGACATGGTGACCGGTTTGAGGTACATCGGGACAGCTGTTTTCATCCCTTTTGAATCTACTACTGTAAGAGTAGAAACAGGTGTCGAATTCCGTATAGAGTCCCTTTGTCTATCATCCATGAAGCGATCCCAGGTTTCAAAATTAAGTTCACGGAAACCTTCCAGGTAATTTGAAATGCGAAGGGTATCAGGATTTTTGATATCCTGTTTCATGGAAGGAGAATAAACACGGTATGCATTTCCATTTCGTTCTATCGTAAAAGATTTCTGCGGCTGGTTGGTATATTCCAATGTGACACTTTTGATCTCCTCAGGACGAAGGTGGAACATTTCAGTAATCATCCAGTCGCGTTCAACAGGGGAGAAGCGGGGTGTGAGATAGCCATTAAAGCCCGGCACTTCTGTGACGAATGGAACAGTGGAATTTGAAAGCATCATATAGGTGCCGAGGACATCCTGTGTGGAGCCGCCAATGAAATAGACCTTGAATGGTTCCGCTTCTCCTCGGAGATACACTTCTAACTTGATACCTGTTGAAGCGAGTTCTTTTACGACTGTGTTAAACGTGTTTTTCGGTACCCTTGACTGCACCCGTATTTTTTTCAGGCAATCCAGAATTAGTGAAACGCCCTGCTGCCGTGTCTTGTGGCCTCCATTTAGCAACCATTCTCCCGGACCTTTGCGTTCGAGCGTAACTGAATTGTTGTTTCTGTCAGCAATAAATATTTTGCTAACTAATGCAGTATCATCAATTGTAAAGTTGCGGTTTTCTTCGCGCACCGTGCTGAAGTTATTTCTGAAAAGAAAAAAACATGCGACTGCAATCAGGATAATTGCAATCAGAAAGTTAACGCGGATGTTTTTCTTCATGATGCATATTTTTTTCTCCGTATGTAAAAATGGATAATTCCGTAAAGCATGACAAGTACAAGCGGTAACAACATCGCCAGCCAGCTATAGATTTTATTTTCAGTTTTGGAATTGTCTAGCAAACGGATCTTGAATTCCTTTCCACGCAAGGCAACAATATTTTCATTGTCACACAAATAATCTACACAGTTCAGAATGAAATTCCTGTTGCCGTAAGTTTGATTGGTAAAGCGGTCATACCCGAGCGGATAAATGTTTCCTTTTTTACTTACGTAATTTGAAATCATGTCACCGTCTGCAATTACGATCATTTTATTTTCCTTCCCGGTATCTTTAAATGCAATTTCTTTGTTGTTCAATATTTCCTGTGGAACGCGGCCGCGAAAAACCGACGGGAACCTTCCTTCCAGCAGCACAGCGATTGGTAAATATTGCTGTGAGAAATAGGATGGGTCCGGGTCTTCTTTAAGAATATTGAGACTTACGCGTACGGGAGACTGTATTCGTTTCGAAAATTTTGAAGTGGACAGCAGGATGGTTTTTGTGATGCCCGGTGATTCCACAGTATCCAGCGTGCTGGTAAATTCACATTTGATGGCATTCAGGTTGTGAACGATTGGATGTGTGGAAGTAGGATTCAGTAGCGGGAAAAAGTACCATGGAAAAAGAGACTGTTGTGGCTGGTTCCCGACCATTCCGGTAACCAACGGAATCGGTGCTGCCTGTAAATCCATGGCAAGGTCATCATTGATGCGAACGCCATAGTGAAATAACAGGTCAAGAATATTGATGTCTTTGGCAATTGCAACACTGCTTTCGGCTGCGGACAAGCTATCCATATTGATCTGCATCGTTTCTACCAGCCACAAAATCCTTCCGCCATTCATCACATACTGATCCAATACAAATTTATCTCTCTCAGAAAAAACGGAATCCGGCTTTGCCACAATAATGGCTTTGAAAGATTTCAATGCATTCAGCTGACCGTCAATTTTAACCGTATCCACTTCATAATAATCAGACAATGCGCGCGCGGCATCACTGATTTGTTGTGTGCCCAACTCCGCCTGTCCCTGCAGAAATCCTACTTTCGGACGAAGACCTGTTCCGAAAATCCGCATCACATTCATAAATTCATATTCCAGTCCTTCTACGGAACGATTGATATTTTCTTCTGTTCCGCTGCCGATTTTTGTCTGGAGGAAATTAATCGGCGCTTCCCTGCCATGGAAGTTCACCACTGCTCCCGGCCAGATCACTTTCTGAGAACTGGAACCTTTGCTTCGTTCTTCGAGGTTGGTAGGTTGTAAACCTTTTTTGTAAAGCTGTTTGTACAATTCATCCCGTTCTTTTTTTACAGAGCTGGCTGATGGATCTACAAATTCATATTCGATGTTGTCCTTTGCATAAACCCTGAACTCATCG
>JBDTTM010000414.1:0-3792 GCA_039930605.1 Bacteroidota bacterium | reverse complement strand
CGGGCAGTATTTATATTTCACCGGTTGTGAAAGTAATTTCGGATATCCTGATGGGAGAGAGAAAGGTCTTGGGTCATGTGATATTTACATCTCAAAAAAATCAGGAGCGAAATTTCAGACACCACGTGATCTTGGTATCCCGATTAATACACAAGGCTATGAAACCCAGCCATCGTTTTCTTCAGATGGACGTACGCTCTACTTTATCAGAAAAGTAAAAAATGCTGCGGGGCGAATGAACCAGGATATTTATGTTTCATTTATTGATGACAACAGTAACTGGAGTGAGCCGATGCAACTTCCATCAAACATCAATACAGATAAAGATGAGTTCAGTGTTTTTATTCATCCTGATAACCAGACACTCTATTTCTCTTCCGAAGGTCACCCCGGGTTTGGAGGATTGGATATTTTTATGAGCCGGCGCAGGGAAGACGGCAGCTGGGGCGACCCGATGAACCTTGGTTACCCGATCAATACTTCAAATAACGAAAGCAGTTTGCTGGTGAGTCCTGATGGCAGTGTTGCTTACTTTGCATCGAACAGGGAAGACAGCAGAGGAGGATTGGATTTGTACCAGTTCGATTTATATGACGGTGCGAAACCGAACCGGATGACGTACATGAAAGGAATTGTGTTTGACACTGAAACAAAGAAGCCACTTGGTGCTAGTTTTGAATTGATGGATCTTGCAACAGCCAAGACCATGGTTCGCTCTGTTTCAAATGATGTAACCGGAGAATTTCTGGTTTGCCTTCCTTCCGGAAAAAGTTATGGATTGAATGTGTCGAAGGACGGGTATCTTTTTTACTCTGCAAATTTTCAATTGAAGGATACTGCATCGGTCAAAACTCCTTTCGTAAAAGACATCCCGTTGAAACCAATCAAGGCAGGACAAACTATTGTGCTGAAAAATATTTTTTATGAAGTTGACCGTTTTGATCTGAAGACAGAATCGCAGGCTGAATTGGGTAAGATCCTTGCCTTCATGAAAAAAAATCCTACCGTAAAAGTAGAAATTGGCGGACACACCGATAATACCGGTGGCAAGGAACACAATCAAAAGTTAAGTGAAGACAGGGCAAAAACTGTTTATGATCACCTGGTTCAAAGTGGTGCAGATGCTTCACATCTTGTTTATAAAGGATATGCTGATACCAAACCATTAACGGTGAATACAACTGAAAGTGGAAGGGCACAGAACAGGAGAACAGAGTTTATGATTGTTTCAGTGAATTGATTGTTCAGAAAAGTAAATGGAGATGAATCAAATTCAGGAAGGTTTTGCTGGAACGAATAGGAAAGCATTCATACCTCTTTTCATTCTTTTTCTTTTACTACTTAATTGTATTCTCAAATTTTATGGTATTGGTTATTCAAGTTTCTGGATTGACGAAGCATATAGCGTATCTGAAGCACAGCGAAGTATAACAGGCATTTTTCAAGATTGCGCTGCAACGGACAATCCGCCCTTCTATTTTATTCTCCTTCACTGTTGGTGTAAAGTCTTTGGGATTACAGAAAATGCGGTTCGCTCAATGTCTGCAGTTTTCAGCATTGCTTCAGTATTGTTGCTTTTTTACTTTGCGAGGAAAAATCTTAGTTTAGCAACAGCCATTTTTGTATCATTAATATTTTCACTTTCTAATCAGCATCTTTTCTATGCACAGGAGACACGCAATTATGCTTTGGTTTTCCTTCTTACACTTATTTCTGCCATTTATTATTCGAAATTATTTTCAGAAGGAAAAATCAAATCACTTATATTCCTTACGCTTATCAATATTCTGTTGATATATACCCATTACATAGCCGGCTTCCTGGTAGCATGTGAAGGCATTGTAGCATTGATTTTTTTTCGAAGTCATCGGAAATTTTTTTTTCAGATCCTATTGTCCTGCATTTTAGTCATATTAATGATGGTTCCATGGATATCAAATGTCTTGAAGCACATACCTGAGGAAGGGAAATTCTGGTTACAGAAGCCAACATTTTATAATTTCAAAGGATTGTACATTGATTTTGCAGGAAATAAAATAGTGACTGTTTTGATGTTTGGAATTATTGCATTGGGTAGTTATAGTTTATACAGGCAAAGGCGCAAGCAACTGAACCTGGCACCTGTTTTCAATTCTATCTTTTTTATCACCTGGGCATTTGTTGTTCCGATAATCGTTTATATGATTGCTTTCTACAGACCTGTTTTCCTCACGCGGTACCTGCTCTATTGTTCGATTGGGTTCTATTTATCGACGGGCCTATCTCTTGAAGCACTGAAATTGAAACCGCAATTGAAATTCAGCATTGCAATTTTATTGCTTTTTTGCATGACATTTTCACTGGAGTTGCATCCTGAAAGAGAGGAGCAGTGGCGGGAGGCGGTTGATCTTGTAAAACGTATTAAATCAAAAAATGATTTGGTAATTGTATCTGTTTCATATACCAACAATGTGTTCAGTTACTATTATGACATAAATATTTTCAGGCAATACAATGATATTGACGAACTTTTAAAAAAGGAAAATATTTTTTCAATGAGTACTTTAGATGAGGCATCTTTTAAAATGCTCCCGCTCTCAGGAAAAATTATTCTCATACAGTCGCACCAGGTTGATGATGATCCGCAGAATACTGTCATGACCACGCTTTTGGCGAACACCAGGAAAATTGTAACTGCTGATTACAACAAGGTGCAGGTAACTGTTTTTGACAAGTTTAGTATGCTAAAAATGTAGTATGTGTTTTTCTGGTTACCGGCTTTTAAAATTAACCTACCCAATCACCTGAGAGAAAACGATACATGAAAGCAATAAAGAAAAATATGTTAACACCTATGAGTGAAAGGAAGCTAAGTTGGCTGATTTTTTTATCCGTTTTATTGGCAGCAGAATAGACCAGGCATAAATAGAGAGAAAGCGTTTCGAATTTTAAAAAAGCCTGGATATGGACATAACTTGCGAAGAGAAACCAAAATAGTGTGGAGCAAAGAAACAGGATGAGTAAATATTTCCTGTTGAATATCGCCCGTTCTAAAAATGTACTCAACGCAAGAACTAAAAATGGAGAGGCAAAAATGTAGCGGTTTAAACTATTCAGCACACCGCCTTTAGTAAGGAGAACGGTTAATGTTAGTATGCCCAGGTATGCAAGAGAGAGAATGAATGCTCTATTGTAAAGGTTTTTTTCAGAGACACGCATTTTTACTATTATGCTCACGAGCCAGGTAAACGCGGCAATACCCGATAAAAATGCTATGGCATCTAAGCGCACAATATAGCCTCCTGCCCAGGAGGATAATGGCAAAGAAGGTTCGCGCAGATAGTTATTCCAGTTTTTCTGATATTCGAAAAAGGTGAACCATTTCCCGATTTCATAGTACTGCAAAATAAAAACCATTAGCAATGCTGCAATACAGGTAATCAGTTGCAAATACACATTTCTCAGTTTTAGGTTTTTCCCATTGCTGAAATAATACTCAGTGATCACAATTGCAGGAATAAAGATGGTTGCAACCGGCCGTGCAAGACCTGACATGAGAAGTCCGGCACCAATGAGAAATTGATTTTCTTTTTTCAGCCCGATCAAAAATACAGTGGCTGTAAAAAAAAACACTGATTCCGAAAAAGGCAGAAACATGAAAAATAAAGAGGGGAGAGAAGATACTATGAAAAGGTTTCTTTTTGAAAACCCGTATTCATAGGCAAGCCAGGCAAGAGATAAACAATAAAGCAATCCATTCGTAATTGCAATTGCCAAGGTGGATGCATGGATGGTTTTCCAAAATATGGGGAA
>JBDTTM010000413.1:0-3806 GCA_039930605.1 Bacteroidota bacterium | reverse complement strand
GCCCGATGCGATTCATCTGCGCAGAATAAACAGGATAGTAATCATCGGCAGTTTGTTTACTGGTCTCACCCAGGAAACAATGCATGTGTACGCCCACTCTGTACTTGCTCATGTCAAGCCCCACGTGCTCGTAAATTTCCTTGTAATAATTATAAAGCGGTTTGAACTGCGCAGGATTTCCACCTATGATGGCAAACACAACAGGCAATCCAAGCTTTGCGGCGCGCACAACTGATTCCGGAGTTCCACCAACTGCAATCCAAATATCTAAATGATCATTAACGGCGCGTGGTAAAACTTGCTGGTTATTTAATCCTGCCCGGAATTTTCCCTTCCAGGTAACAGGATTTTCATTGTTGATCTTGACAAGCAAATTTAATTTTTCTTCAAACAGCTCATCATAATCTGCAAGGTCAAACCCAAACAAAGGAAATGACTCCGTAAAGCTTCCCCTGCCGGCATTGATCTCCGCACGTCCGTTGCTCAGCTGATCAATCGTTGCAAAGCTTTGGTAGATGCGCACCGGATCAGAAGAGCTGAGCACCGTGACAGCACTGCCTAATTTTATTTTTTTTGTAACGGTAGCTGCTGCAGCCAAAATAATCTCCGGAACTGATACAGCATAGTCAGGACGATGATGCTCTCCGATGCCAAAAAAATCCAGCCCGGTTTCATCCATGAGTTTTATTTCTTCCATCAGTTCGCGCAATCTCTCCCCTGCTGACATGGGTTTGCCCTTCTCATCGTAGTGGTTGTCGCCGAACATACTAACGCCTAATTCCATAAGATTTTTTTTTCAAAGATATGGAGATTAAGGGGGAGTCGAATTCGGCACTATCAACCTCATGCGCATGATCATCCAGGCCAGTATAGCAGAGGTCGCCCATCCCTGTTTATCCCCTGCCTGAACAATAACCCTCTCACCTCAATTCTGCCATTGCAGCACCCACAATCTTCAGGTCGGATTGCTGGATGTAGACTACAACTGCAAGGTTTTCATTGGTTGAAGAAGTGGGATTTTCAAGAATTAATTCTCCGCTCAACTGTGCCTCGCGGGTCATAAAGCTGCGCACCACATTTTCATTTGTCAGAATGCGCCCTCCATTTTCTCCGTGCTTAACGGATGTTATTTCCTTCCTGGAAACCAACGCAATGTTAATGTTGCAACCGGAATAGTTTCCTTCCAACGCGTACTTCACATGGAGGAGATTGCCATCAGCTGTTGCAGATACCGTTTCAAAAGAAGCTGTGGGTTCTGTTCTTAGTGCCTTGTCAAGGGAAGCATTCAGATCGCCGGCATTTGAGCCAACAAATTCATACATGCCATTCACGATCATCTGAGGGGTGTAAACGGAACGAAGATTCAACGAAGAAGCGTATGCTCTTTGTCGTTGGGAATATATTTTTTCGCTAAACGGATCGGACCAACCAAGATGATTCCAATAGTCTACATGAAATGAGAGTGCAATTATTTTTCTTCCATCTTTTTTCGAATCATTGATCGTTTGCGACAGCAACTTGTCTGCCGCCGGACAACTGGAGCATCCCTGCGAAGTAAAAAGTTCAATGACTGCCACCGGTTCAAATCGAAATGACCTGTTAAAACTGACCGTTGCAAGAAACAAGAAAAGTGTAAATACTACTGTTATTATTTTTTTCATTTTTTAAACCAGTTCCCCGGTACAAATTATAAGTTGTTAAGAATCTCAGCTACGCTGGCTCTTTTTCTAAAATTGGTATCGAAAAAACGATAGGTAATTTTCCCTTCCGGGTTGATGATATATACTGCAGGAACAGGGAGGTTATCTGAATTACTTCCGTTCCTTTCCTTTAAGTCAATACCATTGGCCACATGAATAATATTTTTTCCCGCACTCATCTTAAAATTTACTTTGTATGCAGAAAGAATTTTCAGGCTATCATCAGATAAAATAGAAAACATCGCTTTTGTTTTTGCAATCGTTTCTGTCACGCCCTTCCTCTGCTCCGGCGTAACCGCAATAACTGTTGCATGTTTTGCTGTAATCATCGGAAGTGAGTCCTGGAGTTGCGCCAATTGCCTGTTGCAGTAGGGACACCATTCGCCACGGTAAAATATTAACACAACACTCCCTTTCTCCAGTTCATTTTTCAAGTGAATGATGTCTCCAAACTGGTTTATGGAAGTGAAATCCGGTGCCACATCCCCTGTTTTTAATCCTTCCGGTGCGGCCTGTGCAAAAGCATTATGAATATTAAAAAAGACAATGAACAGGATTACAATACTGCTTGTAACCGGGTAAATTTTCATGGTTATATTTTCTACTTATTATTTATAATTCCCCTTAAATTTCTTTTTGAATTCCATAAATTCAGGAATAGAGACACTCCGGACGTAACCTTGTCCCGGATGATTGTGAATGTATTCCTGGTGATAATCTTCCGCCGGATAAAACTTCACAAACGAAATTACCTCGGTAACAATTTTGTTGCTGTACTTTTTAGAATCATTCAGTCGTTTTATTTCCGCTTCGATAACCTGCTTTTCCTTTTCATTGCGGTAGAAAGCAACAGAACGGTATTGCGTACCGGTATCATTTCCCTGGCGGTTTATAGTTGTTGGGTCCTGGCTCGCAAAAAATGCTTTCACCAGGGTTTCAAAAGATATTTTTGAAGGATCATAATATACCTGCACTGCCTCAGCATGACCCGTGGTACCGGTACAAACTTTTTCGTATTCCGGATGCGCATCATTTCCACCGGAATAGCCTGATACTGCATCGCGCACACCAACCAGGCTTTGAAATACTATTTCAGAATGCCAGAAGCAACCTTCTGCAAACGTGGCTACTGCTTCGTTTGAAGAAGGATTCTTTGTCCCGACGGGAAAGTCATTGCTGCTTTGAGATTGTACACAAGCGCTTAATAACGCAAGCGAAATTAGAGTGAGAATATTTTTCATTTTAAATTTTTTATTATTTTGATTTAACCGGCGGTACCCCGCCTTCAGGAACAAAAATAAGAGCTGCTGAATTCATACAATATCTTTTTCCTGTCGGCGCAGGGCCATCATCAAATACATGCCCCAGGTGCGAACCACTTTTGCTGTCAACTACTTCTATTCGCTTCATCCCATCGGTGTTATCTACGATCAACCGCACTGCATCCGGCGTGATGGCAGCAAAGAAACTTGGCCAGCCGGTTCCAGAATCAAATTTAGTATCAGAACTGAAAAGTGGTTGTAAAGAAGCTGCTGAATAATATGTTCCCTTCTCATACACATGATCGTATGCACCGGTTCCGGAACGTTCAGTTCCCTCCTCACGTAGAATATAATATTGCTCCGATGTGAGTTTCTCCTTCCACGCTGCTTCCGTAAGTCGCATTGGATAAACGGTACCGGCTGTCGCAAATGGTGGATCGGGATATGTGCTGTTTTGGGATTGTGCATTACCACAACTAACTTGCAATATAGCAGCTACTCCTGCTATAATTAAATTGATTTTTTTCATTTTATTAAGTTATTTATACAATAAATTTGCTGGATTCCACCTTAAAATCACTCTCTACACAGATAAAATAAATTCCATCCTGCAAATCTGCAGATAACACAAAACAGCAAGATTTGTTTTCTTTTCCATGGATTTCTATCTGCTCCAAAAGTATTTCATGAGTATCACAGAAGTATCACAAAGAGATACTTTTTAATCAATAAAAAGTCAATTTACTTCTTTAAAACCTAATAAATTAGAAGCTGAAAAAATTTATTGGAAACTTGGAGATCGATATTCAACGCAAATCATGGATGGTGAATTTCATAAATATGG
>JBDTTM010000412.1:0-3807 GCA_039930605.1 Bacteroidota bacterium | reverse complement strand
ATATTCATTAAATAAAAAAAACATATATTTACCTCTTCACATTCATATTATTCTAAGTCTACCATCATGAAAAAAATCACTACACTTATCTTCATTTCCGTAATTTCACTGTTCGGAGTAAAAAGTTTTGCAGCATTTACCCAGATGTGGATGGCACAATACCAGCACACGACTGCAAATAATTTTTCAAGCGAAAGTCGCAAAGTAGTTGAAGACGCTGCCGGAAACATTTATATGTTAAGTGATGCGACTTCAAACCTGGATTCAACAGGAGTAATTGCAGGTGGTACACATCACTATGCGGTAATCAATAAATATTCTGCCGGTGGTTTAAGGCTTCACCGAAAAGCAATTGAAGTATTCAATCATGTTGTTTCAGGTTTTGATAACCTTGGATCTTACGGCCTGGAGATTGACGCAAATGCAAATTTATATATGGGATATACTCCATATAATACTGTTAGTAATTACAATGTGGCCGTTGCAAAATATGACAGTACCCTGAATAGAATTTGGGTAAGCCAATACGGTACGAATACAAGTGATGTGGGTTTAGATATGAAGCTGGCGACCTCAGGCCTCGTATATTTTCTTGTTAAAACCGTAAATGGCGGTTCCACCACTTATTCCATTCAGAGAACTAATTCTGGAAATGCTCCGACAATGGTTTATACATTCGCTCCGAATACGGAAGTGATCAATAGTATCGCCCTGGCACCCAACGAAGATATTTATGCGACAGGATATAAAACTGTTGGAGGTGTAAAAAGTATTTTAATGATGGGCTTTAATCATACCAATCTATTCCCAAAATGGACGACTATTTATAATGGAGGAATCGTTGCAGGTGATGACGTAGGTAATATGATTACCGTTGGCGCAGACGGAAATGTGTATGCGGTAGGAACCTCAACCCAGGCTTCAAATGTGGGAACAGATGTTGTGATTCTGAAACATCCTGCCGCAGCAGGTACAAAATTGAGTTGGGCTAGTTTTCAAAACTACAGTACCGCTGATGCGGGAAGTTTTATTTCAGTACCTGAAGTTGATTACGCATACGTAGGAGGTACAACAGGAAATATTGCAGGACCTCTGGGTAATAATATTTTGCTTTATAGAATTAAAATTACGAGTGTTCCTGGTACACAAACGGCAACAGTATATCGTCCTGTACCTACCAATCTCCATACTTCAGTAAGCGGTATTACACTGAATGGCATGAAAATCTCCTCCAGCAAAAGAGTCTATATAACCGGTGGGATTACTTCAACAGATATGAGCGGGCAGGTTTTCAGTGCACTGTTCCTGGCTAAATTTTCAGTAGTTTTTGGAAATGCTTTGTCTCTGACTTATGCAGCACCATGCCGCGGTGATTTTACCAATAACCTGAAAGGAACAGGTCTGGCACTCGATTATGGGAAAAGTGATATCTATTGGATATGTGATAACTGGAATAACAATTCTAACCACCAACAGGAATTTGCCCAGTTATACGATATGGATGTGAGCTCGCCATTACGGGAAGCCGCAATGGAACCTTCAAATTCAATTTCGGTTTCTGTATTCCCAAATCCTGCGTCAGAAAAAATCACAATCCGGAGTGAAGATTTAATCAGCTCCGTGCAATTGAGTGACCTCACCGGACGGGTGGTGAAATCCGTTTTATCTGGTGATTCCGAGGTTGAAATTAACATTGCAGATTTGAAAAAGGGACTTTATATATGTAGTGTAACCTCACAAAAAGGTGAAGTGAATATTACCAAGATTTTCGTAGAGTAATTTAAGCATACACTTACCTGCAAGACATAAAAGCGGCTGTTTCAAAAATTGGAAACAGCCGCTTTGTTTGTGTAGGGAAGATGTTGTCGTGGTTATAACTCTGCAACCATTGCGACTTGTTTATTAATGGGAGGGTAATATGCCTCATTTCATCGAAATTTTTGAAATAATTTCACCAACATTTTTAGGAGTTTCGCCAAAGAATAAAAATTAATTAATGCCGGATGGTGGAGTGTATCAATATTCTTCCTATTATTCGAAATAATTCTGAAGGGCATTAGGGCGAATCATCACAAACAAAAATAATTTAATTTTTTTTAACTGTTTTTTGTGCGTGACGAATTGATGACAAAGGTGAATATCAGACATAATAAAGAAAAAAATTAATTGAAATTAAAATTATCTGTCATGTATAATTTTACGTGTACGCAAATTCAAATTGTTCAAACAGCACAATGCATCAGGGCTTCATCGCTATGATGCATTTTTTATATCTGGAAAAATCAAATCAAACTATAATACATTAAACTTAAAATTCAACGGTTATGAGAAACAACAATTACATTACAACATGGATGAGAAGTCTCTTCACACTTCTTCTTATCAGTGGTTCTTTTGTGAGCTGGTCCCAAACATTTACGATTGGAACGGGTGTCTCCGAAAATTCCAGCTCCGGTTATTCCTGTCCTTACGGTCAATATTATACCGATGGACGGCAGTCATTTTTGTACACTCCTGCTGAACTTGCTTCGGCCGGTATGACATCGGGAATGACCGTAACCCAGGTAGGATTTAATGTGCCGACTAATTTGAACGGTTCCGGTGTCCATCCTGCCTTTACGATCACGATGGCGAACACTGCATTAAGTTCATTTGCAACAGGTTCTTTCATTGCAGGTGGAACAGTGTATGGTCCTGTTAATTATACTCCTGTTACCGGATGGAATATGCACACGCTTTCTTCGACCTTTGCTTACACAGGTGGAGGAATTATTGTCACTGTTTGCTGGCAGAATGCATCCTCTTTTGTCTATACAAATAATGCGTCTGTTCAATATACGACAGTGTCAAATTGCGCTATTGATTATCATTCTGATACTGATCCTGCCGCATGTAGCGCTGCAGCCGGAAATTTAAATTCGTTAAGATCAAATATTCGTTTAGTAGCTACAGGTGGAAGCCCATGCACCGGCACACCTGCACCCGGAAACACGATATCTTCAATAAACCCGGTTTGCTCCGGAGCGAGTTTTATGCTCAGTTTACAAAATTCAACAGCAGGATCAGGCGTAACTTATCAGTGGAGTAAGGATACAGGGGGGGGATATTCCCCTATTGGTGGAGCTACGAATGCTACACTCAGTACTACACAAGCAGTTGCAACCAGTTATAAGTGTGCAGTAACCTGCTCAGGCAATACAGGAACATCCAATGCATTGGCGGTAGGCGCGCAGTCAGGCTTTTCTTGTCTTACATATTGTACTCCAACTACAGGTACACCTTGTGCATATATGTGGTTAACAAATGTTACTACAACAGGCGGGATAACCAATATTAACAACCCTTCTGGATGTTCTGCTGGCGGATATGGTGATTTTACCGCAACCCAAACTATAACTGGTGATGCCGGCAGTTCATTCAACATTAGCGCTGCAGGTAATAATGTATATGGACAGGGTTTTGCTGTCTGGATTGACTGGAACCAAAATGGATTATTTACTGATGCAGGAGAAAATGTTTTCAATGCTGCCTCAACTTCCCCTGAAACCTGGTCCGGCACAATTGCAATTCCTCCTGGCGCTACAATAGGTTCAACAAGGATGAGAGTAAGAAGTGATTATGGATCAACTCCATCCAGCCCTTGTGGCGCAATTAGTTATGGTGAAACAGAAGATTATAAAGTGACAGTTACAACTCCGACAGCATGTACTGGAACTCCAACTCCTGGAAATACCGTATCTAGTGCTGGCAGTAGTGTATGCCCAAGCACTAATTTCACATTGTCATTACAAAATCAACCTACTACCT
>JBDTTM010000411.1:0-3811 GCA_039930605.1 Bacteroidota bacterium | reverse complement strand
TGGGTATGAACAACGCACCATTGTAAGCGGAATTGCGCATTGCTATGAGCCGGAAAAAATTATCGGTCAGCAGGTGACAATCATTGCGAATCTCGCGCCACGAAAAATTAAAGGTATTGAATCAAGAGGAATGATATTGATGGCGGAGGATGAAGAAGGGAAATTGAAATTTGTGATGCCTTCTGAAAAAATAAATAACGGGAGCAACGTGAAGTGAGAAACAGCCGGTTAAACACATAGGAACATAGGGAACAAAGAAATCCCGAAAGTTTTGATGAGCAGCCATGGCCAATCTTACGTTACGGAAAATTAATGGTATTGAATCAAGAGGAATGATCGGCGGGAAAAAAATGACGGAAGCAATGTGAAGAAACAGCCGGTTAAACACATAGGAACATAGGGAACATAGAAATCCAGGAATGTGGATTTTGTTGGATAGTTTCTAAGAAGGCCGCTGTCAAAAAATAATAGGGTATATTAAAATTAATAATAAGAAATTGAAATCCGGGATCATATTTTTTATCGCAATAATTTTTTTGCAGCATACGGAATCTTTTTCCCAGGCGCTCACTGTAAGTGCGCAGCAACTGGATTTTGGAATAGCATTGGAAAATGCACCATCCACCATGCAGCTAACAATTACGAATACATTAAACAGGAACGTAGATGTGAATGGCATTCTGTTTTACAATACATACGGCGCTCCTGCATTTTCAGCAAGTGAAGAACATTTTACAATAACTGCATTAGGAACCTATAACATCTGGATTACCTTTTCTCCGCGGCATAATATTTATCACAACTCGGAAATGGTCATTATCAATGATGGCTTAAGAGGTTATGTGAGTGTAGATCTGGTAGGGCAGGGGAGGTATTCAAACACTTATTATAATTTATCCGAAAACAACAATGAGGAAGCATTGAAAACGGCACTACACAATTTAACAGGTGTTGGATTTGTTTCTCTTGGATATAATATTGCGCGCGACAGCATGTTCATGTCGATCGACAATAAAAAGAAAAACGGGCAAGGTGCTGCACAGAATACGATTGAATGTATTTATACCGGAAGAGAAGCAATAGGATATACAGACCGAAGTGATTGCCAGACCAATTACTCTTTTAATACAGAGCATACTTTTCCACAGACTTATTTCTCTGCGGCAGAGCCTATGAAGTCTGATTTGCATCACCTTTTTCCCACGGATGACCTGGCCAACAATGCAAGGGCAGATAATGCTTATGGTATTGTAACAGGCGCTACGACCTGGGCTGTGGGCGGATCGAAAGCAACGAATAGTTTGTTTGAACCAAGGGATGCACAGAAAGGTGCTGCGGCGCGTGCGATGATGTATTTTGTTTTGCGTTATCAGAATTATTCGAATTTTCTTAATTCACAGGAAAATATTTTGCGCACTTGGAATCAGAATTTCCCATGTGATTCTATTGAGGTGGAAAGAAACAACCATATTGGTTTGATTCAGCATAACCGCAACCCTTTCATAGATTACCCTCAATTTATTGAGCGCATTACATCCATCTCTACAACATCTCTTGCACCAGTTGTGCGTTCAATTGATTTGCCGCAGGATACTATTATATATGGTTTTGTTTCGCAGGCAATTCCTGCAACCTTTCATTATGTAATTGTAAATAATGGGAATACTGCAATTCAATTTTCAAATTTCAGTTTGTCGCAACCGGACTTAAGTTTTCAATCAGGTGGCACCAACACTACACTTGGAGCAGGAGAAGCGCTGGCTGTTGACATTAAACTGATTACTCAGAATAACAATTCAATTCATGCATCATTAAATTTCAGTACTGATGATCCTTCACATTTATCTGTAGCAATTCCGATTTATGCAAATGATTCTGTTTTTGACAAGATAGAAGAGCAATTAGAAAATCTTATAGACCTTTACCCAAACCCTGTCAATGATAAACTCCATATCAGCGCCGGACAAAATGAAATAAATGAAACAGTGATATTTGATGCTGCGGGAAGAGAATTGTTATCTCAGATGTATCAGCATGGAATGAATGTAGAAGTGAATGCTGATAACCTGCTCCCAGGAGTATATTTCATTAAAATCACCAGCAGAGAAAGAAATGTTTTCAGGAAATTTGTGAAAGAGTAGATTTGTAAATTAATTGAACAGGAAATGCTCCTGTAGTTCAATGGATACCTGCCTGCCGGCAGGCAGGGAATAGGAGTTTTCTAAACTTTAATGAAGCCTATTAGCCGAAACGGATACTGGAAAGGACAGCTGATGAGAAAAAAATGTTTCGGTAAAGTATTGAAAGTGTAGAATTGTTTATTAATATAACAGGAATGCCCCTGTAGTTCAATGGATAGAACGGAAGTTTCCTAAACTTTAAATCCAGGTTCGATTCCTGGTGGGGGTACGATAAAGCAGAAAGGCGCGTTGATCGCGCCTTTCGCTTTATCGTACTGAAGCGAACGAGGTACGAGTTCTGCTTCAGGTCGTCCTACTAAAAGGTTAGATATCTGATCACCTTTGGGTACAAATTAAATCGAAAACTATAAAGCATGACCTATGATGGTAATATAATGGATACCTGCCTGCCGGCAGGCAGGGAACTGAAGTTTCCTAAACTTTAAATCCAGGTTCGATTCCTGGTGGGGGAGGGAACTTTATCAAGATGCTTATGATTTGCTTGATGTTGCAAATGTTGGTAAAATTGCAGATGTAAAAGAGAAGATAGACGAAGGAAATGAAATTGCAGCCGAAGTAATTAATAATAGTATTAACCCCACTAATGCTGCTGAAGCAAATTCAAAGGCAATACATGAACTTATGTTAGCATTTGAAACTAACAATGAACTTAATCCTGAACAAATAACCCAGGGACATTCAATTTCAATTCAAAATATTGTTGAAGGTGGGACAGACATTTATACAATGAGAGCAATGCTTAACGAAGATGTTATTGATGATATTGAATTATCATCGTCCTCACGTAAGGCAAATCAACAAAGCCAATTTCAGGGTCAAGAAAGAACCTTTAAAGGATTGATTTATCCTAATCCTGCTAAGGATCAGATTACTTATACGTGCAGCGTGAAAGATGATCCAAATGCAATTCTTAAAATTACTGATGCGTTTGGTAAACTAATTTATATCGGTAAAATTCAAAATGGGATCGCAATAATAAATACGATCTCTTTTAATTCTGGTATTTATTTTTACAGTTGTATCCTTCAGGACGGAACAAAACATTCAGATCGATTCACTATTATAAAATAAATTATAATAAGGAGGAGCATATTTGCTCCTCCTTCTATTGTGTGTCAGGCATGAGTATTAGCTATAGGGTGCAAGTCCCGAATGCGCTTTGCAGTAAGGAGCATTAGCCAAGAGCAAGGGTGTCCATTGTAAAATGGAATCTGAAGGAAGCTGGCGGCAAAGGTTTGAGCCGACGAACAGAAACTGTTTACAGGCGGGATGGTAAGGGTGATGTTGCCAAAGAAACAAAAGCCCGACTGCTGCACAGATTACCATTACGTAAAGACAGCGGCTACATGAACCGAAAGCGAATACTCTTACCCTGAGAGATCTGATAATAAGCAGGCAAAGGGCATGCGCGAATGTCCGGAGATGCAACAAGTGTTAGGACACAATTTAATAACACTTGGTTTTGTCAGAAGTCAGCAGAGGCCATAGTATCTGTTTGTATAAGTGGAGAAGGGCTGAATGTTAGAAAGGCAAGGAAGCCACAAGTATTGTTAATGCGGACACTGAAGCCGAAACACGTAAGAGAACTACTTATCAGAGGATAGGACGGA
>JBDTTM010000410.1:0-3818 GCA_039930605.1 Bacteroidota bacterium | reverse complement strand
ACCGGTTCATCAGCATTAAAAGTTTCAAGCAACACTTTCTTCAATCCCAACCTGGTATTATTTCTTGTAGCTGTGGTAATATAAACAGGCAGGTTGTGTTTTCTTGCCAGCTTGTCAACGCCTTTGATGTGGTCGGTGTGTTCGTGTGATATAAAAACAGCTTTAACCTTTTCCATTTCCAGGTGCAGGTTCGACATGCGTTTTTCTATTTCGCGACAGGAAATGCCGGCGTCTACAAGAATGGCCTCCTGTTCATTCCCGACATAATAACAGTTTCCGCTGCTGCCGGAATTCAAAGAGGCAATAAAAAGTGACATGCAGCAAAGAACCGAAAAATGTTTTTGAAAATCTTCAAGGGAAGAAAATAAAATCGATCACACTTCCAGCATTTTAATTTTTTTCCTGATGATCAGCAATGGAATCAATCCGAAAAAGCCGAAGCAACAGTCAATCACCTGGTGGAAAAAAGGAATCTGCCTTATTGGTCCTGCTATTAAAGCCAATGGAAAAACCAGGATGCAACATGCAATTGCCCAATCGATAACCCATTTGTTTTTAACAGGATTTCTCAATACGCCAACAAATAAAAGTGCAATGATGAGGTGCGCGAAAGCAAGCCAGTCTGTCCCATAGGAGAGAAAAGGAAATGCAGCATTTGTTTCACCCAACCCCACAGCGACCTTATGAATCCACTGAATCATATATTCAGGGAAAATACTGCTGTGCGCATCGAGCCATTTAAGTTCTGTCTCCAGCGGAAATGCAGTGATACCACTAAGGATGATGGCAATCATGATAAAGAGGGTCCAGCCCCGAATTTGTTTTTCGGCTTTTGACCTGGTTGAAGAAATGTCAACGTTTTCCATGAAATTGATAATTACTAATGCAGAAGTTGTAAATACCTTTTTGCAGGTGTGTCTGCATTCTAAATGACGCATCAAAATAAATAAATTTAACCAAGCACAACACGCCATCTGCCAAACATTTTGCGCGTTTTTCATCTAGTGGGTTAGATTTGAGAAGGACCCTTTTCAGCTATGAATAAACTTCTCATTACTACTTTATTTCTCACCACCCGTTTCTTTGTCATGAACACTTCAGCGCAAAACCCGCTGGTGAAAATGTGGGATAAAACATTCGGGGGAATGGACGATGATGAACCGGCATACTTTCAGCAGACAACTGACGGCGGATTCATCCTTGGCGGATATTCCTATTCTGATATCGGCGGTGATAAATCAACGGCATTAAAAAACGGTCCGGGCGTTCTCGATTACTGGATCATAAAAATTGATTCACTTGGAACCAAACAATGGGACAAAGATTTTGGCGGTGCCAATGGTGATCAGTTTACTACGCTTCAACAAACAACCGACGGTGGTTATATCCTTGGAGGTTGGTCTGCATCCAATATCAGCGGGGATAAAACAGAAGCATCAGCCGGCAATTATGATTATTGGATCATAAAACTGGATGCAACCGGAAACATCCTTTGGGATAAAGATTTCGGTGGCGCATCGAGTGATCAACTGAGTGTTATCAAACAAACAAATGACGGAGGTTATATATTAGGTGGAAGTTCGTCATCCGGTATCAGTGGAAATAAAAGTCAAGCCGCGCAGGGAGCATTGGATTACTGGATTGTAAAAATTGATCCACATGGTAATTTTCAGTGGGATAAAACCTTCGGCGGAACTGATTCAGATAAACTAAATTCAATTCACCAAACTTCAGATGGCGGGTATGTGTTGGGTGGATCTTCATGGTCTCTCATTGGAGGAGATAAAACAGAAGCTTCCTGGGGAATAGATGATTATTGGGTTGTAAAAATTGATTCGACCGGAAATAAACAGTGGGATAAAGATTTCGGTGGAATAGAAAGTGACATCCTTTACTCACTAAAACAAACTCCTGATAGCGGATATATTCTTGGCGGCCGATCAGGGTCTCCCATCAGTGGAAACAAAACAGAACCGCTGCATGGAGGTTATGATTTCTGGCTGGTAAAAATTGACGCTGCCGGAAACAAATTATGGGAAAAAGATTTCGGAGGAATCGGGAATGAAGATGAATTTGGAAATATTTCCTTGACTGATGATGGAGGATATTTAGTTGCGGGAACATCATATTCAAATATCAGCGGGGACAAAACAGAAAATAACCTTGGACAGGAACAAACGTGGTTTCTCAAATTTGATTCGCAGTTTAATCAGCAATGGGACAAAACTGTTTTCACGCAATGCCACGATGAAATTGGAATGGCGATACAAACGACCGGGCAATGTTATGCAGTCGTGAATACAAATGGTCCTTCATGTTCGACCGGCGGATACAGGACGCAATCAAGCTGGAACAACAGCCGTGATTTCTGGATTGTAAAATTCTGTGACAGCACTTATTTTCCTCCTGCCGCTGCAGCAACAGCAATTCAGCATCTTTGCCCGGGAACGTGCACATCATTTATTAATCATTCTATCAATGCAATTTCATGGCAATGGAATTTTCCAGGCGCCAATCCAGACACAAGCAGCGATGAAAACCCGATGAACATCTGTTATGCTGCTCCGGGGAATTACGATATAACCCTTATCGCGATGAACGCCCACGGCAGCGATACCCTTTCACTTGCCAATTACATTCAAGTCCTCCCCTATCCGGCGGCCCAGGGAATTGTGCAAATCGGAGATACACTTTTTGCAAATTCAGGAGCGACAAGTTACCAATGGTATTTCAATGGAACTATGGTAAGCAGTGGTACAGATTATTTCTATGTTGCACATTCAGACGGAGATTATAACCTGGTGGCAACGGATGCAAATGGATGTGAGGTGGAAGCAGTGATCTTCAGTGTGCTTACGAGCGTGCAATCGGCAAACGGCAATTGGCAATTTGCAAAAATAAATCCCAACCCTGTGGTTGATTTTCTGCAAATAGACGGCGCCTCTTTAAACAAAGAAAAAGAAAATGTGATTTCAATTTACAATCTTTTAGGTGAAAAGGTTTTGTCTGTTTCGGGCTGGGAACTTGGGACCGTAGACTGCCGACTCTTTTCTCCCGGTATCTATTATCTCGAACTCAGTAACGGCGATAAAATAATCCGCAGCAAGTTTGTAAAGTCAAACTCACACTAAGCCTGATGCTTCTGCTGTTTTCCCTTTTTTAATGATGCACAATTAACTTCTGTGTGGCTTCCTTTAGCTTGCTTGATACATGAATAAAATAAATCCCATTCGCAAAATGTTTGGTGCCTAAAATATATTTTTTACTATAAATATCCCGGTTGGCATAAATTACTTTACCGGTAATGTCTGTAACATCAATGTGCTCAATAAAATCATCAGCAGATATACTGGTGGATTCGATTGCCGGATTAGGAAAAATTGTGAAATAATTTTTAAACTCAGTTTCCTTAGTTCCTGTCAGAGAAATCATCCTGGCTACAAAGACGTTGTAACTAATGGAATTTCCGGAAAGAGAAAGAGAAGAACCAAAATTCAAGCGATCAAGAAAGGCGCACTTACAAACTATCCTGTTTGAATTTCACACCATTGATAAAGAAGCGTAATTTGGCGGACCGGCCTGGCTTGCATTTACTTTTCAAAATAAATATTAATGACTGTTCACAATCATATTTTTGTATTTAATGTTTGACAGCTTCAATTTACATTATTTGAAAATAGAATAAAGTTTGGAATAACTATCGTTTTTATGTTTTATCAAAATAACACATACACAGTACATGGATAAGTTTATTAAAATCACACATAAGAGTTTTCCTGCATTGATTGCCGCATTCTTTCTGCTCAACTTTCAATTGA
>JBDTTM010000409.1:0-3854 GCA_039930605.1 Bacteroidota bacterium | reverse complement strand
AGAAAATGAAAGAACTTTCTTTCAAAAACGGCTATGTTGTTAATTATTCAGAAGCTTTTACTAACCAGGGAGAAAACCCGATGAGTGAGAATTTGGTAATTACCTCAAAGGATATTAAAATTGGAAATGCCGAGCACAAAAATGACTGGCCAGTCTAATGATTAAATGATTAAAGGCATCATTTTAAATCTAACATAGACTTAATATGATGCCTTAATTTTTCTTATTAATCTGCAATCACAACATTCAAACCACTAACAACAACCAAGATGCCTGATACAATTATTCCCGTTTCGGTAAGTATATCCAGCGTCAGTGATCAGGTCATATACCGCAATCTTATCGTCAATACAGTTATCGGAGGACATCATCAATTCAGCTTTACCTGGAATGTTGGAAATATTAAGAACGATCAATCTTTCCAATTGGATATCATTCGCAACAATATAGGCAGCACGGTTTCCATTCAGTTTGACAAAAACGAATTTGTGGGAATTATTACTTCTATTGCTATTGAAGATATTAACAGCGCTACCCAGGCATTTACTGTCTCAGGACAAAGTTTGTCAATACTGATAGATGATGTGCCCGAATGCGCTACTTATTACAAAAAGAATCTTAAGAAAATTATTGGAGAAACACTGGATGGTGTTCCTGACAATGTTTTGAAAAAAGAAATAAATCCGGTTAATACGGAAGAACACCATTACATCACTCAATACAATGAAACTGATTTTCAGTTTTTGCAAAGACTCAGCACCCGGTATGGCGAATGGTTTTATATTGACGGTAAAAGCTTGGTATTCGGCAAACCAGGGGATAGCGGAGCAGAGTTGAAAGCAGGATCAGACGTTAAAAATTTTGTATTGCAGGGAAATCTTCAGTCATCTAAATTTTCATATAAATCCTATGATGCAACCAAAGGCGAACATATTAATAAGGAGGGTGCTGAACTTGAATCTTTAAATCATGATTTTGCAGATGCTGTTGCTGATGTAAGTAAAAAAACTTATACAAGAAGCACGGGCAGGGTAATGCACAGCTTTAATGCGGTGAACAAGAACCAGATTGAAGCAATCGCAAAATTACAGGCAAGCCAGAAAGCAACTAAAACGCTCACCGTAAGAGGAGATAGTAAAAACCCTGGAATGAAAGTCGGTAATAAATTTAAAATAAAAACAACAAGCGGTAGTTATGAGTACATAGCAACATCTGTGGTACATTACTCCAACCAATCCGGGCACTATGAAAACAATTTTAATGCTGTTGCAGGTTCCTCAAAAGTTCCGCCATATACCAATCCCAACATTTTTCGCAGGGCTGATGTGCAAAATGCGGTGGTGAAGGAAAATCATGACAGCGATGGATTAAACAGAATTAAAGTACAATTCCCATGGCAGAAATCTTCTGACATGACTCCATGGGTTCGTGTGGCTACGCCACATGCAGGAGGTGATAAAGGCTGGCACTTCATTCCTGAAAAAGCAGAAGAGGTGATCATTGATTTTGAAGGAGGGGATGTTGATAAGCCTTTCATGGTAGCCGCTCACTTTCATGGCGGTGCTAAATCCAAGATCAGTGATGCTGATAATAACATCAAATCCCTGATCACAAAAAGCGGGAATACATTAACATTAAATGATAAAGATGGAAGCATTACAATCACTGATCCCAAAGGCAGCACCATCATCCTGAAGGGAGATGATACAATTGAAATAAAATCGAAAACTAAGATCACCGTTTCGTCAAAAGATATTGAATTTAATGCTGAAAATGATATCACATTGAATGCAAAGAACAATATTTCTATGAACGCCACAAAAAATATAGAAGCATCTGCAAACGAAGCTATTACTGCAAAGGCAATGAAAGCTGTTAGCATAAAATCATCATCAGATAAAATAGCAATTGAAGGTATGCAGGATGTTTCAGTTAAGAGTGGGGCCGGTGCAGTGAAGATTGAAGCGATGACAGAGTTCAAAGCTAAAGGAACTGTTGGTGCAACTGTAGAAGGATTGAAACTTGATTTAAAAGGAACTGCAATGGCAAGTTTGCAGGCGGCATTAGTGAAAATAAATTGATTAGTTTGTGATATGAAAAATATAACCCCAACCCAACCTAAAAATTTTCTGAATGCTTTAAACGATGATCAGAAGGCAAGTTTTAAAGATCAGAGTAAAGTTGAAGTTTTTCAAATAGAGCCGGATGATGTCTTATGGAGATTTATTTCGCAAAAGAATAAACCACCTTATTCTGATTATTGGATAGATGGAGAAACGATGCATTCTATTATGACAAGTTTTCAAGATATGGGTAATTTTCAAATGGACGTCAAAAAGCATGTTGTTCGTGAATCATTAGCTGTATTAAATAACTGGTCAAAACTCAGTTGGAGGATAAAAATAACTTTTAAAAAAGCAATTATCGTATATAAAGGAATAGCAGGTTCTCAAAAAGTTTTATCAAAGGGTATTAATGTGATTAACAAATACGGCAAGCTAACTCCTGCCACCGAATATTGGCGTGGTGGATGTGTACAGTTTGTAATTCCTGAATTTAAGAATATTTCATCGGATAAGGCATCTGAAATAGCAACTGTAACTCATTTCGCTCACATTTAATTTATTTAATTTGAAAAAACTTCGAACCTAAATTTTAATAATTTCTAAAGCATGGCAACTGTCACAATTAAAGGCATTCAGATAAAACTTAATGGTATTGAAGAAAACCAACCCGGTTTCCAGCAATTAGTAAGGACACTAAATCTTTTGCCGCACGCACATTTACGTGTATTCCCTACTATAACAGTAGGCGACCGACCTGCAAGAGGAGGAGGTGGTTCTCAGCCACGCTCAGAACCGGGCGGAGCATTTATAAGAATAAACAGAAGTTGTTTTAATTCATCCTGGAATAGTGGAAGATATAACGAAACACTTCTACATGAAATCGGTCATATAATTGATTGGGAATATAATTGCATGCGTGTAATGAGTAGGAATAATCCAACGGGATACAATATCTTATTGGCACATAGGCACAGTGGTGCGACTCATGGAGCAAGTGAACATTATGCAGATGCTTATGCAACTTACTTTAAATGGGGATATAGTAATAGTCGTATGGGAGCGAGATTACAACCACTCCTGACTTCTGAGGCATTTTATTGGATGACACTATGTAATTAATTTAAGAATGGGAAAGCCCGCAGCACGAATAGGCGACATGCATGTATGTCCGATGGTAACACCGGGCTTACCTCCCATACCCCATGTTGGCGGACCAATAATTGGACCCGGATGTCCCACCGTTTTAATTGGTGGAATGCCTGCTGCGGTTATGGGTGATATGGTTACTTGTGTTGGACCTCCTGATACAATTATTTTGGGGAGTGTTGGAGTGATGATAGGAGGGAAGCCGGCGGCAAGGATGGGTGATATGTGTGCGCATGGTGGAACAATTGTGCTGGGATGTCCTACGGTGTTGATTGGGGAAATACTGCCAAGTCCTATAATTCCCAGAGTTTTTTTGACAAGTTCCCCAATGGTTTTAAATGCCTTTGATGAAATTTCTGTATTAACACCACCAGGACAAGCAAGTGCTATTGCTGTACAGACCATTGAATTGGTAAAAGCCGCTGAACTTGGTTCTCCCTTAGTTCATAATTCTTTGAATTGTTCCATTTGCTCAAAATCATCAAAAGAACATTGATAAAGAATCCCACAAAAGTTTAGGGAAGAAGTTAGAAAAATAGGAATTTGTTCTATAAATGAGAATATTGTCTAAACAGCATGTTTAAATAAACTATTAATACATATGTTAAATAATATAGCAGACGGAGGTGTAGCTGGTGGGTG
>JBDTTM010000408.1:0-3854 GCA_039930605.1 Bacteroidota bacterium | reverse complement strand
AAATGAATGATGTAAATCCGCAGGAATGGCTGGCTGATGTTTTAGTAAAACTTCCGGAAACAAAAACTTCTGAGCTGTATACGCTTCTTCCTAATTTTTGGAAAAAGGGTTAAAGATATCCGTTAAAGAATTATCTTAGGTACGTGGTTCACCGGAGGGATACGATGAAACTAGATTCATTCAATGTTCCTTCAATGAAGAGTTAGATATTAGTGGAACTAAATGGAGTTTTACACCAGATTGTTATGTTGATCCCACAGGAACACTTGCCATTCCTGATCATCAATTTATGCTGTATCTTGGGGATGGGGCACCTTCATATTCTAGGGTGACATTTGATGAATGTTATTTTAATACGAACTTTAATAACGAAATTTGCCATTTAGCAGGTGGTTCGTATCATGGTCCTCATAATGCAGCTGTTCCTTTTATTAATTGTCAGATTATTAAAAATTGTCATTTTTTTAATGGCGGCCTTAATTCTTACCCAAGTGGCTACACATGTCCCTCTGGATCAGCAAGCTCCGGAGCATCAGGAAATATTTGGTTAATTGCAATGGATCATGTAAATTTCATTGGTCAAAGTTCTTTAACTTATAGCCGATATGCAGGTATTAATTGTCTGTTTGGAAATACAAGAATATGGCCTGCTGGTCACGGTGCGGCCCCATTTGACTATGTGTGGGGTATTAATGCTTGTTATAAAGATGATGTGCCCATCCCTAATATTGCATTTGGTGAGAGTATAATAAATTCTTATTATCTTCATAATGCGGGGTTTACATCTTGTTTCAACCCTGGAGGTACGCCACCTTTTGACTTTGGAATGGTTGCCATAAATGATGGGACAACTTTCCAAACTGCTCAACCTAAGTTTGAAAACCCGACTTCTTTAAGTATTTTTTGTCCACAACATTCAGAACCAGTAACTGGTCTTTGTGCATTGCCTCCATTTAGAATAGCTGCTTCACAATTTGAATCATCGTTAATTCACTCTAAAATAAAAATATCCCCAGTTCCTTCCAGCGATTTTGTAACAGTAGAAAATATTATTAAGGGTGATAATATAAGGCTTTTCGATACTATGGGTAACCTAGTATTAGAGGTAGAAGCTGAAAATAACACTTTTCAAATTGATTTAAGAAGTTTGGCATCTGGAATATATTTCATATATTCGAATAATAGAATCCCTGAGAAGATAATCAAATCAGATGCCAACAAATAGATTAATGCTAATTGTACTTCAACTTTTGATAAATTGGAGTTTTACTGCTTTTTGTCAGAGTCCTTCAATACGATGGCAAGAGTGCTATGGAGGATCTTATTTTGAGAGTGTTCGTCCAATTAAGGAAGAAATAAATAATCGGAATAGTTTCACTCTTGTTGGAGCCACTGCTTCAAATGATGGCAATGTTAATGGTAACCATGGTGGAACTTGTTCTTTATTCCCTTGCCCAGATTCTTGGATTTTGAAAATAGATACCTTGGGAAATCTTTTGTTTCAGAAGTGTATTGGAGGATCCAGTGATGATGGATTTGAAAGCGGAATTATGATGAGCAATGGGAATCTATTACTTTGTGGTGCAACATCATCAAATGATGGCGACGTTAATGGAAACCATAGCCCAGGATTATATGATGGTTGGTTGGTAGAATGTGATAGCACTGGAACTGTTTTAAAACAACATTGTTATGGTGGGTCAAATATTGATTTAATTAATGATTTGATTTTAACATCCGACAGTGGAATTATAATAGTTGGAGGTTCCAGATCAAATAATGGAGATATAAACGGCAATCATGGAAATTCTGATGTGTGGATTTTAAGACTTGATAGTGCCTGGAATATTCTATGGAGTAAGTGTTATGGAGGCTCAAATGATGAAGATGGAAGATTTATTACTTCAGCTTCTGATAGTGAATTTATTATAGGAGCTACAACTCAGTCCAATGATGGCGACGTCAGTTCTTCACTGGGAGGTAGTGATTATTGGATATTCAAAATTGATAATGTTGGAAATGTAATCTGGGAAAAAAGCTTAGGAGGCAGCCAAAATGATATTCTACAAGGAATGATTCGAAACCGAATTTCTGAATGGACAATGATTGGATATTCTGCATCACATGATGGAAATGTTAGCGGTAGTCACGATACAATTCTTGGTGTTGACGACATTTGGGTTGTTCAAGTTGATAGTGGCGGAAATTTCCAATGGCAAAAATGTTTTGGTGGAACAAGGGAGGATATTGGGAATGGTATTATTCAAGACTTTGATAACGGTTTTATTATCTGTGGCACAACTAGTTCCAACGATGGAGATATTTTAGGCAATCATGGTTTAGCTTGTTTTCCATATCCATGCGATGATATTTGGTTATGTAAAATAGACAGTATTGGCAACCTGCAATGGCAAAAATGTTTAGGGGGAAGTGATGCCGATGAAGCTATAGCATGCACATTTTCTCTAGATACAAGTTACTTAATGCTTGGAACTACTTTTTCAGTTAATGGAGATGTTGGCGGTAGTTTTAATCATGGTAATAGTGATTCATGGGCTTTAAAGTTATCATTTATTTCTCTCGACGCTTCAATGGATAGCATAATTTACCCGACAAGTGTGCCAATTTGCGACACAATATTTTCTCCTAAAATTAGTATTCGAAATAATGGATATGCCACTCTATATTCAGTGAATATTAATTACCAAATTGATACCGGATTAACACAAGTTTTTTATTGGAATGGAATGTTACTGCATGACTCAATTCAAGAAGTCTCCCTACCTTCAATATATGTCAGTGCAGGAAATCATTCTCTTCATATCTTTCTGAATAATACTAACGGTGGATTGGATGGAAACAATTTAAATGATACATTAATTCAAAATATAACTGTATTGCCATTTGCAATATATTCTCCTATACAGGAAGGCTTCGAGTCTGCAATTTTTCCTCCCGTCGGATGGCAATTTATTGACGCAAATAATATTGTTTCTCGTTCTAGCGCGGCAAGTGGCTTTGGAAATTCATCTGCATGTTTGGAGGCAGAATTTTATGCGGGGGGAAATCTTGACGTTTATATTATTTCTCCAGATTTCGACATGAATTTTTTATTACCGCCCTTAAACGTAATTTATAGCATTGCTTATGTTAACAAAGATTCAAACTCGCAACTTCATTTAACTTTTGGTATTTCTACAGATTGTGGTTTGACCTTTTATCAACCAATATCACTTGTAGATTATTCACAGAATACAACCGGCCTAGATAGAATGTCCGATTTTAATCCCATTTCAACGGAATGGAGAGTGGATTCTGTAGATCTGACTCCTTATTTAAATGGATATTCTCATGTTCGCTTTGCATTCGAGTTATTTGGACAGAATACGAATAATCTATATTTAGATGACATAAATATTATTGATGCAAATACTACTATATTTTTTCCAATTCAAAACAATCCATTTTATTGCTACGCACATTTTATGAGTGATAAACTCTATCTAAAAATTTACACAGATAAGATAGACCAAGTGGAAGTCAAATTATTAGATATTATTGGCCGCATTCATTTAAAATGTACTATAAGAATCAATGTCGGGCTTAACATTCAAGAAATTAATACTGAACATTTGACCACAGGAATTTATTTTTTGCAAATTGAAAATATTCACCATTCAACGACTAAGAAACTAATAGTAAGGTGAATAGGCTTATTTTTTCGGACAAGTTAAAAATAGATTTTATTAGTTTAAAATGACCGTCTTCAGTTGCTGGAACATTTGTCAAGATATACACTGTAAGGCTCCGGTGAAGTACATCTTGACTTAACCATTTTCATCATTTTTCTTTGC
>JBDTTM010000407.1:0-3855 GCA_039930605.1 Bacteroidota bacterium | reverse complement strand
TGGCAAATCAATTCATTCTTTCCCGCTTTAATAAATACGGAAGTAATACCTGCCTGTAACCTTCATGTATATCTGCCTCCACAAAATCAACCCGGTATTGTGCACAACGTGTTTTTAATTCATGCTTGAATGCATTCATGCTGGCAACATATTGCTCTTTCACTTCACTGGAATGCACCTTTACCTCCTCCCCTGTTTCGACGTCAACGAACAGGAACGGACGGTTCTCAAATTGAAATTCTTCTTCCTTCTTTTTATCCACTACATGAAACAAGATGACTTCATGCTTATTGTGACGCAAATGCTGCAAAGCAGAAAATAATTCATCACGCTTATCAAAGGAAGTTTCCATCATATCACTGAAAATAACAACAAGTGAACGTTTGTGAATCGCTTCTGCAATGTCGTGAAGTACCCTCGCGGCTCCTGTTGTGCGCTTCTGCCTTTCATCGCTTTTCAATGAAAGCTTTTCCAACTCATTAAAAAGATATTTATGATGCACCGAACTGGATTTGGATTGCGTACTTAATTCACTTTTATCCGAAAATATATTCAGACCTACAGCATCGCGTTGTGCCCGCAACATATAAATGATAGCCGCCGCAGCATGAATAGAAAAAGAAATTTTATTGAGAAAGTTTTTGTCTCCTTTTTCCGGCTCCGGATAATGCATGGATGAAGAATTGTCGATCACCAGCTGGCAACGGAGGTTCGTTTCTTCTTCATATCGTTTCACAAATAATTTATCACTGCGTCCGAATAACCGCCAGTCAATATGCCGGGTAGACTCCCCTGTATTGTATAGCCTGTGTTCTGCAAATTCAACGCTGAAACCATGAAACGGGCTTTTATGCAATCCTGTAATAAAGCCTTCTACCACTTGTTTGGCAAGTAATTCAAGGTGACTGAAATGCTGGACTTCCGGATAGTTGATAGGCATAAATAAAATGATAAGAAATAATTGGTGCAAAAATAGTCATTCAAAAATTTACACGTACATTTCCATTCTAAAGTTAACAGCATGAGCAAGTATGAAGATTCACTTGTTGTAAGGGATGCTTTACAACTTTACTTTTCAGAATATCATTTTGCCGATGGCGGATACACCTCAAAATGGTTTAAAATCAAACTGGGTCGATTATATGTTCCACTTCCAAATATCAAATCACGCATAGATGCCGTGAAAATACATGACGTCCATCACCTTGTAACCGGATACAATGCAGACTGGAAAGGCGAAGTAGAAATCGGGGCATGGGAAATTGCAACCGGTTGTGAAAAAAAGACGGTGGCGTGGCTGTTGAACCTGGGTTCAATATTTGTTGGAATATTTCTGTACCCGCGATCACTTTTCAATGCTTTCATGAGAGGGAGGAAGTGTGTGACAAGCCTTTATTACAATACCATCTATAACGAACTCCTCGACAAAACATTGGGAGAACTCCGCAAGAAAATCAACATTGATCTGCCTGGAAAAAATATCACCAGTGATTATTTATTATTTGCATTCTGGTGTTTTGTTGCATCAACGTATCACCTGTTAATTGCATTGGTATTGGTAGGAGGACTTTACATTTGTTATTTACTCTTAAGCTGAAAGGTGAAAGTTGAAAAAATTACTGAGAATACTGAGCATACTTTCTTTGGTCGGAATATTAGCACTGTGTGTTTTTTCATGGTTTTCGGGTGATGATCTTTGTTACAGGAATGAACTTGCCAGGTACAGTGTATTGGATAAAGCATGGCTTCAGTATATGTATTGGGATGGACGAAGCACAGGACTTGCTTCACTCATTCAACTGGCAGGATTGAAATATTTTCCAGCAGCTGCCATAACACTTATATGGGCTTTTTCCTTTATATGTATGTCAGTAATGATTCTAAAAATAATCAAACTTGAGAGTCATTCCGGGGAGGAGAAAAATATTTCGTTGGTAGAAACAGCATTGCTATCTGCGATGCTTTGGGTTGGAATGTGGAAGTTAATACCGGATATTATTTATTGGCCCACAGGTGGATGGTATTGCATGATGGGACTTCTTGCATTAACCTGGATTTATCAATTTCTAAAAGGCATCAACACCAAACGGTTTACTGCGAGGAAGAACTTATTTATTTTTCTCATCTCACTCTTATGCGCCAACAACTCCCACAATGTGATCATCCCGCTCATTTTCCTCGCGCTCATAGAGGGAGTAAAAGCAATCGTGATCAATCAAGACAGGAAAGTATTGTCTTACGTATTATCTGCTCTGGCCGGGTTAGCAATCAGTACAATTTTTGTCCTGTTTGCTCCCGGAAATTTTGAGCGGCTTAAAGCAATTTCCTGGCAGGGATTTAATTTATCATTGATCAACTACTGTTTAATTGTCTTCGCAAAATATTGTTACTGGTTATTAGCGCTGTTTCTTCTATTTCCGGTTTTTGCATGGCTGAATGGTTTGTCATTGGGCCAAACATTGAATAATTTTTTCCCGGGAAGTTTGAAGGAAATTGTAAAAAATAAAAAGTCATTAATTGCCTCATTGTATAATCACAAATTCCTGGTTGCTGCCTTTTCAACCGTCTTCGTTTTTTCTGCCACATCCTTTTTTGCTGTCCCGCGGACTGCGATTTTCTTTGCAATGTTTATAGTCATATATGTAGTTCAAAAAAGTTCTATCAATTTTCAGCCTGCCCGATCAAAAAAATTCGTGACCGGAAGCGTAATATTTCTTTCCTTTTTCATTGGAATAGTCATATTCGAAATGGTAAAGGTGAATGCGCTTCAAAATGTATTGGAGTCAAGGGAAGCTAAATATCGTTTGAATCAAAGGGCCGATGTTACTGTAGATGCCATTCCCGAATCAAATGTTCCTTTTGCATTCACATTTGTTGATATTTCAGCAGACTCCGGCAACTGGGTAAATCGTTGCGTGGCCAGCAATTCCAATATAAAAACAGTACGTACTGTATTAAAATAGAAACTTATCAGGAAACCAATATCTTTGTTCCACAAACGAAAACTGATGAAACGAAAACATTTTTATCTTTTTCTATCCATTATTCTTTTAAACACTAAAATCGTTTTTGCTCAAGGCAATTATGAAGACGTGCTGTACCTGAAAAATGGAAGCGTACTTCATGGAATTATCATTGAACAGGTTCCCAATGTTTCCATTAAACTTCAGACGAAAGACAGGAATATTTTTGTATTCAAAATGGAGGAGATATTAAAAATTACGAAGGAAGAAACGATTCCTGCTCAGATGAAAAGGCCTCGGCTCACCAAAGACATCGTAAAAAAACGGGGCTATCAAAACATCACAGAAATTACATTGGGACGTAATGTTCTCGGGAATAACAACGAATCATTTCCTGGTAATATTGATGGAGTGCTCCCAACAATAGGGATTCAAACAATTAATGGCTATATGTTTAATCCATACCTAAGTGCCGGTATTGGGATCGGACTGCAATTATATTTTAATCCTGCCTTCGTCCCTGTATTTGCCGATGTTCATCTTAATTTTAGTGATGGTCCCATTACAGTGTTTGCTGCTGTTGATGCAGGATATTCTTTTACCGGAACAGAAATTTATGGAATAACCAGTGCGCAGAAATATTCCGGAGGTGGATACTTCAATCCTGTACTCGGCATTAAAACTTATTGCAGCAGAAATATTGCATTGGTATTCAGTTTTGGCTATCGCCAGCAGGAATGCAGATTTTATGAAACAGAATATGGATCGTATCCAAATTATTATGAAAAAAGCAGTTGGAAAGATGTTACACTCGGATATTTTAATACCAGAATAGGGGTTGTATTCTAAACTAAAATCCAATCTATTACATTTACCAAATCTAAACATAGCA
>JBDTTM010000406.1:0-3858 GCA_039930605.1 Bacteroidota bacterium | reverse complement strand
CAATATCAAACGGAATTTCTGAAAAAGTTTTTGCAAGCGTAGAAGCGGCATTGTAAGCCGGAAGAACAACCACCACTTTTTTTGAGAGCATCATATCGAAAAATACATTTCAACTTTTTCAGCTCGCAAAGTATTAAATAATTGGGTAGTGGGTTGGGTTGGTTTAATTTAATAAAATCAGAATTGCCACTAATCGGAAACCAGGCCTTGCTCCGCACGCTGTCGCTATAGCTTTATCGGTTGCGAAAGCTTCGCGAATGCGAGTCACGAAGATTTTATGATTTCCTAATTGTACACATCATCCAGTTCCTGTGCTTTGGCTGGGGGAGGATTTTGTTTTTCATCAGTTGCAGAAGAAGTCGCTGGCGGTGGATTCTGTTTTTGTTTCATGCTCATATACTGAGCGAACTGATCCTGTGTAAGTATCCCGTGCATGCGATCTTTGAAATGAAGACCCTTTAAGGCGGCTTTGTCATTGTTAAATCGTGCCTGGTCGCGTTGCTGAAATAAATCCCTCACATCAATTACCTGTTGATGACTCAACTTTAGATCATGCTTAAGTTTTTGCACTTGCTTTTCAGTACGTTGTTCCGGTGTGGGCGGCATTCTATGAACTCTTTGTACGGGTACCCGCATGTTTACTCCCATTCGCATGCGAACCTGTGCATCGGTATTACCTGCAAAGGCGAAAAGGAAAGCAGCAATAGCAACAAAAATATATTTTTTCATTTGCAGTACAGACACCACAAACAGCGGGGAGTTTAACATGCCTCAGCAGAATTGCCAGGACTCCTTGTGAATAAATCTGGAAGAGTGTAATCAGATTATATATAATCCGCCAGCAGAACTGCGTGATATGTGGTAAATAATGCCACGAATTGCGCGAATTAACACGAAGGAGTTCGTGTTAATTCGTGCAATTCGTGGCGAGAACAAACCACGCAGCAGAGCTAAGAAGATTTCCTTTTATTTAAAACTGATTTTATTTTTTCCTGCGCATTTTATAAAACATGCCAATAAGCAAAACAGCAACTGCTAAGCCGGCCCACCACATCATTGTCATTGTAAATTAATTTTTAGTTCGGTTTAACCGAGTGACTTTAACCATGTAACAACTTCCTCGCGGGTTTTGCCCAACTTCTGCTGAAGACGACCATACAGTTCGTCATCCTTACCTTCTTCGTATTGAAGATCGTTGTCAGTTAAGTCGGCATGTGCCTGTTTTACTTTTCCTTTCAACTCGTTCCATTTTCCTTTTAATTCCAGCTTGTCCATAATTGTTTTTTTATTGACTACCTAAATAAATGTGCCAACGTAACGGGTACTTACTACCTCACATTTACAATTAATTGTCCGTCTGAAGCATTAATCTTTTTAAAAAATGACATTCAACTGTTCGATGATCGCTATAATTGCACGGCAATATTCTTGTAGAAAATGAGCAAAATAATAATCCCCTACCTTCCTTTTTGGATTTGACCGCAACCCTTACTGATTTACATCTTACAATTCCGGCTCATGAAAACCACACGCAAAGAAAAATTCTCCCGACTCTTTTTAATTCTGGCGCTGCTGCCTGTACTTGCTTTTTCTGTCTGGTGCGGATCTGTAATTTATAAGTTGTCTGCACAACAGGCGGTTCTTAAAAAAGATTTTGCTGAAATAAACAACATCCAGTACGGACTTTTTTCAGTGGACGTATGGCGCGACAACCTGGCCGATATTGTTACTTCTAAAATTGATTCTTTCGACTTAAGTCATATGCAGCGCGATACCTTGATGAAGGATTTAAACAAAATACTGAATGCCATGGTAACGCAGGCAGAGACCATCATCAACCAAAAGCAAAAATCGGTGGGAGGCAAGATCAGGAAGCTCGCGGTAAAAACTTTTGTAAATATGGATGATGTACGCAAGAGCATCCCACTCTTCAGCCAATCCATTCTTCACGAAATAACAAAACCCTCCACAAGAAACCGGCTGCGGTTTTTAGCAAAAGACAAGCTGGGTGAATTTGCTGCTGAAACAGGAGACAGCGTGGGTGCGTGTTATGCCGTGGACTGCATCCTGATAAAATATAAAATGCCGAATGCGGATGTCTTCAATAACACAGTAACTGCTCAGATCAAAAACATCCAGGATGAAACTTATCGTTATGCCTTCTTTTTAATATGCATCGTCATCCTCTTCCTTATTATATGGAGGTTGATCAGAAAGCAACCCGCCCTTTACACGCCCATGTTTACTTTTTCGGTTCTGCTGGCGCTGGTGCTTTTATGTATCGGACTTTCCTCCCCGACCATTGAAATAGATGCCCGTATTAAAGAGTTGAATTTTGAATTGCTTGGCAAACACATTGTATTTCACGACCAGGTTATTTTCTTTCAAAGCAAAAGTATATTGGATGTAGTTCACATCCTTGTTGCTACCAACAAGCCCGACTCCATGGCAGTGGGATTTCTCATACTTATATTCAGCGTGGTATTTCCTGTGGCAAAACTGTTGTCAACCAAAGCGTATTTGCTAGGCAGTGAAAAATGGAAAAAGAACAAGTTTATCTATTTCTTCGCTTTTAAATCGGGTAAGTGGTCCATGGCCGATGTAATGGTGGTTGCCATCTTCATGGCGTATATCGGATTCAAAGGAATACTTGACAGCCAGCTTGAAGTTGTAAATTTTAAAACCGATACGCTGCGCAGCATTGCAACAAACGAAACTTCTCTTCAGCCCGGGTTTATTATTTTTCTTACGTTCGTATTGTTCAGCCTGATTTTATCTGTTATTCTAAAACGCATTACACAAATAGAGAAGGTCATAAAAACTGACCAGGATATGATGGGGCTGCCGGTGCAAGAATAGATTCGGGAAATCCGGATTGGTTAACTTAAAACCGAATGCCATGTTAAAAATTCATTCACTCATTTCTTTTTCTGTTCTTCTAGTGCTTTCAGCATGCAACAGCACGCCTGAGAATTCTTCCGCTGCAACCGAAGCTTTGAAAATGAATATAAAAGAAGAAACAGTTACCTATTCAGCTGAAACTCTTACCATGAACGGTTTTGTTGCCTACAACGATGCAAGTACTGACAAACGGCCGGTGGTTCTAATTGTACATGAGTGGTGGGGATTAAATGATTATACAAAAAACCGCGCACGTCAACTTGCAAAACTCGGATACCTTGCCATTGCAGTAGATCTCTATGGCAATGGAGAAACGGCTGACAATCCTGAGAAAGCACAAAAGCTTGCCATGCCTTTTTACAAGGACCCACACATGGCACAGCTTCGGTTTGATGCTGCACTCGCAAAAATCAAAAGTTACGCCGTTGCCGATCCAACAAAGATTGCAGCTATCGGTTACTGCTTCGGAGGAGGGGTTGTACTGAATGTTGCACGGATGGGAGAAGATTTAAAAGGAGTGGTTTGCTTTCATGGCTCGTTGCTTGATGTGGCTCCTGATAAAAATCTTCTCAAAGCTGAGGTGCTAGTTTGCCAGGGAGATTCTGATAAATTTGTTACCGCAGAAGAAGTAGCTACATTCCAAACGCAGATGGATTCTATTGGTGCGCATTACGCCATTAAACATTATGCAAATGCAACGCATGCTTTTACCAATCCGGCAGCTACAGAAACAGGAAAGAAATTTTCTTTACCGATACGATATAATGCTGAAGCAGATAGTGCATCTTTTAATGACATGCTTTCTTTCTTCGACAAAATATTTAAGTAGATCAAATCAGCGAATGCGGTCTTTACTTCAATCCTTGCGGCACAAAAAATTTTGCAGCTGATAGGATTGGAATCAATACTTCAGCACTTTTATTTTTTCGGAAAAATTTAGGAAATCTCCTATACTTA
>JBDTTM010000405.1:0-3859 GCA_039930605.1 Bacteroidota bacterium | reverse complement strand
AATTCGTGGCATCATTTACCTGATACCCCGTCCGCTTGCGGCGGGGTAGTTCATTGTTGAATCATTTTTATTCTGCAATTCAATCAAAGTTGATTGTGAATCAGGAAAGAGTTTTTCTCGATTCTATAACTAATCTGAGAATAATTTTTCTGAATCAGGCCCGCAAAGTTAATTGAATAAGTCTCCTGTGTTTTCCGGGAGGAATATTGCTAAATGACCCTTTTTGTTTATGTCTCCTATATGACAATGTGTTTAAACAGCCTTAACCACATAGATTCTGTGTATAGATCCAAATGATTTTAAAATTTTATGGTGACTTCTATTGAAATGGCTTTCTATGTAACTCTATGTGTTGTAAAGGCTGTTTCTATTTGAATTGAAATAGGAATGGAAAAATAAAAGTCACAATGATTGTCCAGATGAGGTAAACCGGAAGAAACTTTGAAATTGAATTCTCGACCTCGATCAGGGATGCTTTTTGTGAAACACTTTTATATAACCTGTAGGTAATCATGCAAAGGTTAATCAGCATCAGGATGTTTGCGCCCATTACAGCCAGCCGGTTGGGCGTTATTCCCCACGTGGAAATTCTGAATAAGATTGCTGAAAGTGCAACTCCGTTTACAAGAATCGTTACGATTGATAAAGCAAAAAGAATATAGCTTCCTGATTGGCTTTGTTCTTTCTTTGATGATTCTGCGACAGCAAATAGAATGATCACCATCACACCTAAAAGAAGTAAATTAAATACCATCAGGAAGTTCCTATCATTGTATGGATCTTTACCTGCGTAAAGAACAGCACCTAAATATACAGCAAGCATAATGAGCACCAGCGGACTGAATATTTTTGCAATAACGGGTGAGACTTTATTTATTAATTGTGGGTTTAATTGGGTGATATAAGCAGCAACAATTGGTGCCGCGGCCAGCCCGAATATTCCGATGTATTCAAAGTAAAATGTTTCTATGTGGAAGCCAATGACGGAGAATAAACTGATTGTGATACCTGTGAGTAGTCCGCCAGCAGCGAGGATGAGACCGGTCATGATTGCAAGGTCACCATTGAAACGAAGGAATTCAAGCCGATATTGGTAACTCCTTATGTCATTCCCGACAAAAGTAAATCCAAATACAGCCCATAAAAATAATGGCAGGTGAATGCAGGATAAAACCAGCGTGTCGCTTTTAAAATCACCCGGCAAGAGGTTGATGAAGAATGCCGCGGCGGCAAATGAAAATCCAGCAACTACAATTTTAGTTGTGGAAAGATTTTTTCTCCAGATAAAATACATAGTTAATACCGGGAAAATGATGAGCCCTAAATTCCTCGGATAAAACATTTCAGGATTGAGATGAAAGATGGTCGGAAATTTGGCAAACAGTCCTGCCAGCAATGAACAAAATATTACGAAAGCCAATTCACTGTTGCTTCCCCAGGAAATTTCTGAAGCTTCGTAATTCAGTCTTTCATGCCAATACACTGCTAGCTGGTGGTCTTTTATTTCATTGTAAAGTGAATTGAATTCGGCTTTGAAACCGGACTTATTTTCCCGGTAAAATTTTTCCAGTTGTCTTGGATTGTCGATGTTTGCAAGGAGTTCCATGATATTTGATTTTAGAAATTATTATTTAATCTGTTTCAGAAATTTTTCCAGCAGGATTAAATGTTCTGTAAATGCTTTCCGTCCTTCCTTGGTTGCACTGTATGAGGTATTCGGTTTTCTGTCAATAAATTGTTTTTTCACCTTGATATAACTTGTTTTTTCCAGGGCTGAGAGATGACTTGCAAGATTACCGTCAGTCAACTCAAGCAGTTCTCTCAACGTTTTAAATTCCGCACGATCGTTTACCATCAGAACAGACATAATTCCCAATCGTACCCGACTTTCAAATTCACGGTTCAGGCCATTCACAAATTCCTTCATCGCTCATATTTAAAATACATGGTGATTCCGTAGAGGATATGCAAGATGCCAAATCCAATCGCCCAAAACACAAGTCCATATCCCGGATCAACTGCCGCAATCAACCCGATGGTAATTTCGATCATTCCGAGATAGCGAATATCGTTGAAGGTGTATTTGCCGGCATTCAATAGCGCAAGGCCATAGAAGATAAGCATGGAAGGAGCAACCATACCCAAGTCGTGATGGAAAAGGAGGAGAAGGCAAAATATTCCTCCGGCAACCAGCGGGATCAATAAATTAATCAGCATTCTCTTTGCTGTAGTATCCCAGAGTTTTAATCCTTTTTTCTTTGTAAACCGTTGTGTTAAAATATATCCTGTAAGTAATGAGATAAGTAATACCGCCGAAGCGATACCGGCCAGGACTGGGATGTAAGGTTTGTAGATTTCAACGTCTGCGGTAACAAGATTGTAATACGTTGTTGTTTCGAAGTGATTTCCCAGGTACCACCAGGTCACTGTTGCAGCGACAAGGGCATAGATCCCGATAAAGATTCCGGACAAACCGCTCAGTGAAAGAAAACGTGAAGAACGCTCCATGAGGTTCCTGATGTCAGAAAGTGTTTTTAAATGCTCGTCTTCATTCATGATAAAAGTACTTTGAGATGCAAAGTAGATGTTTTTATTTGTACCTTGCAAGCAATTTTTAAAATATATTTCATATGCAGGAATTTGTGGAAAAAAACTCAATTGTGAGGGAGATCTGGGGGAAGGGTGACACCTTGCTATTCATTTTCGGAGGTGCTGCTGCAGAATTTGCGCTTAACAAAGCTGTGGACTGGCTTTATTTCACAGGGAAGCTTCCTAAAGATCCGTTAGGGCGGCTCTTTTCAACTGTCAGTTATGCAAGGAGAATTGTTTTTGCTTCAGAGGCAGACGCGAACAAAGCCATTGATACCATGCGGCAAATTCACAGTACTGTAGAGCAAAACCGTGGCTCAACCATTCCGGATTGGGCTTACCGCGATGTACTTTTTATGCTGATTTATTATTCTATCGCTTCCTTCGAAGTACTCGAAAGAAAATTAAGTGATGCGGAAAAAGAAGAAGTGTACAACGTCTTTTACCGTGTCGGGACGCGAATGGGATTAAAGAAATTGCCCCCGAACTATCAAGAGTGGATTCCCATAAGAGCATCACATTTAAAGAATGACTTGAAAAAGAGTGAATACACTACTGATCTTTTCAATCAATATAAAAAGCACCTGGGCGCGATGCGTTTTAGAGTTTTAATCGAAGCACAAAAATTGGTTGTACCCGAACACGTAAAAGAACTTCTGCATTTCAGTGAGTTTTCATTTCTCACACCTGTTGTTCCGGTTTACAAGGTGAGTAAGCTGATGAAGATGGATTGGTTATTGAAAAGTATTTTACTGCCATCAGATTATAAGGCGCAGATAAAAGAGTTGGATGTGAAGTAGATTGACACACCACTGACACTCTGGTTACACACCCCCTGACCCCCTCTCTCTTGCGCCCCGGCCAAAATGCAGAGGGGGAAACAGCCAACAGCCAATGACCCAATGACGGCTTTTCTTTTCTCCCCTCATTGCCTCAGCCATTTCATATAAACTGAATCCTCCTTTTGGCCGAGTTGAATTGCCTTCAGTTCATCTTCAAGTGCTTTTGACCTGTCGTTCATATTCCCATAGGCTACTGAGCGGTTGTGCCAGGCATCGAAAGAATTTGACTTAAGCTCAATTGCTTTTGTGTAGTCTGCTAATGCGGCGTCAAAGGATTTCTTACGGAAATACATATTGCCGCGGCTGAAATAGGCATTGTAGTAACTGGTATTGGCGCCAATTGCATTTGAATAATCGGCGATTGCTTTATCCAACTGATCATTGTCCTCATAATAACTTCCCCTGTTCATGTGACCGGTGGTATGCTC
>JBDTTM010000404.1:0-3861 GCA_039930605.1 Bacteroidota bacterium | reverse complement strand
ATGATCTTGGCTGATTCAAGCTGATCAATGATTCTGCCTGCCCTGTTGTATCCCAATTTCAACCTGCGTTGGAGGAGAGATGCTGAACCTTGCTGGTGCTGTACAATAATATGTGCTGCATCCTCAAATAAAGGATCACGGTCATCCATGTCAACTTCTCTCGAACCTTCGCCGGATTCTTCAATATATTCAGGAAGAAGATGCGCATCTCCGTACCCATGTTGATTACCGATAAATGCAGTGATACGTTCAACTTCCGGAGTATCCACAAATGCACATTGCAGGCGAATGAGGTCAGCGCCGGTAGACAACAACATATCACCGCGACCGATCAACTGATCCGCACCACCGGAATCGAGAATGGTTCTTGAATCAATTTTAGAAGTTACCCTGAAGGCAATACGCGCCGGGAAGTTGGCTTTGATTGTTCCTGTAATAATATTTACAGATGGCCGTTGTGTTGCAATGATCAGGTGAATACCAATTGCGCGGGCAAGTTGTGCGAGTCGGGCAATGGGTGTTTCAATTTCTTTCCCGGCTGTCATGATGAGATCAGCAAATTCATCCACGACCAGTACGATATAAGGAAGGAACTTATGGCCGTTGTTCGGATTCAATTTACGTGCAATGAATTTTGCATTGTATTCTTTGATGTTCCTGACCTCAGCGTTTTTCAATAATTCATATCGCTGATCCATTTCAATACACAGGGAATTTAGCGTATGAACAACCTTCTTGGTATCGGTTATAATTGGTTCAGCTTCGCCCGGTAGTTTGGCAAGGAAATGCCGTTCGATAGCTCTGAAAAGTGTCAGCTCTACCTTCTTCGGATCCACCAGTACAAATTTCACCTGGCTTGGATGTTTTTTGTAAAGGAGGGAAACCAACAGTGCATTCAGACCAACAGATTTACCCTGGCCTGTCGCACCTGCCATTAACAAATGAGGCATTTTGGCAAGATCAGCGACGAAGACTTCATTGGAAATTGTTTTACCAAGTCCGATAGGTAATTCCATATCTGAATTCACAAAACGTTCAGAGCCCAGGATCGTTTTCATCGGAACTGTTTCAGGTTTTTGGTTTGGTACTTCAATACCGATTGTTCCCTTACCCGGAATTGGTGCAATGATCCGTATGCCAAGTGCAGAAAGACTCAGTGCAATATCATCTTCGAGATTTTTAATTTTCGAAATACGTACGCCTGCCTGCGGAACAATTTCAAACAACGTAACCGTTGGTCCGATGGTGGCCTTTATTTTTTCGATGCCGATGTTATAATGTCCGAGCGTCTCCACAATCCTGTTCTTGTTTGCTTCCAGTTCATCCCGGTTCACTTCCAGTTTTGACTCTCCATAATTTTCAAGGAGATCGAGTGTAGGGTATTGGTAACCTGACAGGTCAAGTGTTGGATCGTAATCGCCCTGCGCATGTGGTAATTCTTCGTTGTCGCCAATCATTGCAGGCACTTCTTCCACGATTGCTTCAACTTCCATTGGAACTGCATTTTCATCCTGCTCCAGTTCCTCTTCAGCTTTTTCCAGTTCTTCTTCATTGATCGGCTCAAGCTCCAGTTCATTCTCCGGTTCTACAACAGGTGCTGCTTTCACAACAGGTTCTTTTTCGACACTGAAATTAATGAGACGTGGAGCCTCATCGGTGCGCTTCACATTCTTCAATTCCTGGTTTTCTGCAAGAGGTGCAATAGTGAGATCATCATGCATTTCATCTCCTGCTTCCGGGACACGTTTGCGCATAAACGGTATATTGAATGCTGCCACGAGAAATCCGGTCATTGAAAAAACGAGGATTGCACCTGCACCGATAAATCCTATTGCTCCCTGCAAGGTTTGACTGATGTGATAACCGTAGCCACCGCCGAGGGCAAGAAAATCGGATGTATGAAAGCAGTAGGAAAGAAACGTGGAAAGCCATACAAGTGTGAATAAAGAGTAACGGATCGTTTTTCCGATTGGCAAAAGCCAGGTTTCAAATAATATTCTGAAACCGACTAAAAAAAGGATGAGTGGAAACGTAAAAGAGGCAATGCCAAACCAATTATTTACAAACTGTAATCCGACAACGGCACCCAATTTTCCTAGCCAGTTTTCTACCTGTAATGAATTATTGAATAGTAAATCCCAGGCAGAAGTTGCACCTGCAATCGCCTGGTCTTCTCTCCAGGTGAAAAGATCTGAAGTGAATGCCACGACCATGAAAAAAGACATCAGTACGAGGAGTAATGCACTCAGTTTATGGGTGCGTTCATCAGCGAGAAAATTCCGCAAAGCATGAATTCTCCCTTTCATGCCTTTCAGCTTTTTCTGCTTCTTTTCCTTCGGTTCCTTCTTCTCTTTTGTCGTTTCATTCTCCTTCGGTCCATCCACTTCTTCCCACTCTTCTTCTTCCACCTCTGCCTTTAAACGATTTGCCTTTGCTGCCATTACGGTTAGTTTATGTTATGATTCAAAAATACTTTTCAGCCCCCCAGAGAAGGTTGTAGACGGAATAAGATATGAACAACCTTTTCAAGAGAAATAACTCCGCGGACCTTCAATTATTTGAAGCAATTGGTTGAACTGTAAGTAAAAGTTGACTTTATTAAACTGAGGCAGTTTGAATTACGGAGATTCCTCAAAACACTTTTTTGTATTTTGAATGACAGTTAAAAATGTATAAATTGGCTGAAAGGAAAATTTTTCTGCAGGATGGAATTTTGCCTTGGGCTACCACCACGAATAATCCCCGGTAATTGCGGGTTTAGCGAAGAATGTCTTTTATTTCAGTGGAACCTTTTATTCGGTTGTATGAGCGTAATTAACTGAATCAATTATCTTTGTCGCATCTCAATTCAAATAAAAGTAAACATATGAAAAAAATATTTTCAGCCATTGCTGCTGTTATCCTCATTACAAATATTCAGTTTGCTACGGCCCAGGAAAAACTCAAAGAAGGAAAAATCAACTTCGAAATTTCCATGACCAGTGAGGAGGAGATGAATGATCAGATGCTGGCCATGATGCCAAAAGAGATGGTTGTCTATTTCAAGGATGGGAAAAGCCGCAGTGAAATGAAGATGATGGGAGGAACCGTTGTTGCAATCACTGACAGCAAAGCCGGAGAAACGATTTCCTGCATGGATATCATGGGAAAGAAGCAAGCAGTAAAAACAACTAAGGAAGATGCGCAGAAGGAAAAAGAAAAAATGGGAGAGTATGATGTTAAAATCACTGATGACACGAAAGTCCTGGCAGGATACAAATGCAGGAAAGCAATCATCACATTCAAAAATGAAAAAGAAACTCCTGCTGAAGTTTGGTTTACTGATGAGCTTGAAGCAAGTAATTCAGAGCGATACTCATGGAAGGGAATTGATGGATTCATGATGGAGTTTTCCATTGACCAAAAAGGAATGGGAATGAAATTCACCTGTACAGAAGTGAAAAAGGCAGAAGTGAAGGATGATCAATTTACAATTCCGGAGGGATACACAATCTTGACGCAGGAGGAGATGATGAAGCAGTATGGGGGAAGGTGAGCAGCCAGTCTGCAGTCAGCAGTCAGCAATTAGCAGCCCAATAGCAGTAGGCAGTCTGCAATGAACAACCGAAAATCCAGCGGGAGTCGGGAGGAAGCAGCCGGGAAGCGAGTTGGCAATTGGCAGTTGGCAAGAAACAGCCGAAACCAAGCGGAAGTCGGGAGTAAGAAGTCGGTAATGATCAGCGGTAGCAAAGCGGCAGTCGGGAGTATGCAGCCGGGAAGCCAGTTGGCAATTTGCAGTTAGCAATGAACAGCCGGAAACAAGCGGTAGTCGGGAGTAAGAAGTCGGTAATGATCAGCGGTAGCAAAGCGGCAGTCGGGAGT
>JBDTTM010000403.1:0-3874 GCA_039930605.1 Bacteroidota bacterium | reverse complement strand
AATACAACTTCTTATTTGGCAATCAACTATGAAAATACAGGAACCACACTGCTCAATGGAAGGATTCTTTTCGTCCTGGATGATTCAACTACGCTGGTAATCAGTTATCCAACTCCCGATATCATAAGCGGAGATTCTCTTTACTATAATTTTACGAATTTATGGCCATTTTCTATTAACCAAATCCAAGTTGAATTATTACTACCCGGAGCAGGTACGGTGCTGCATTTTGCTGCTTATGCAGAATATGATTCGAGCGGTACTTACTATCTGGCCGATGGCAGTGAAATTACGGAGACAGTTACCTGTTCTTATGATCCGAATAATAAATCCGTATTGCCAGAAGGACTATTCGCAGAGCACAGAACATTATACACCGATACTTTACTTTATACCATTCGTTTTCAAAATACTGGTAATGATACCGCCTTCGTCGTTTATGTGAGAGACCTGATTGATCCTTCTCTTGACCTCTCCACATTACACATGACAGGCAGCAGCCATCCAATGAGTACTACCATTTATCCGAATCGAATGGTTGAATTTAAGTTTGAAAATATTTTACTTCCAGATTCCAACATTGATGAACCGGGCAGTCATGGTTTTGTTCAATACAAAATCCGTCCTCGAACCAACCTTGCACTTCCTGTTGTTGTAAATAACGAAGCGAATATTTATTTCGACAGTAATTTTCCGGTGCTGACAAATACGGTAAGCAATACGCTCGTATCTGATTTGAATGTTGGCATTTCATCAGCAGAAGATCTGAAAGAAATTACAAGAGTTGTTCCCAATCCATTCCGTGGAGAAGCAGAAATTATCCTGGGCGAGTCGTTCAAGGATTCAGAATCAGAACTTCGCGTAATGAATTTATGCGGAGCATTGCTTTTCAGCAAAAAAACAAATAGTTTGAGTGTAAAAATATCAGGCGACAAACTTGCTAACGGAATTTATTTTTATGAAGTGAGAAGCAATAACGGAAAACGTTCAATGGGAAAATTTGTGATTGAGTAATTAATATTACTGCCGATATAAGTTGAACTTTTCCAGGATTCTGTTCGGTTAATTATATTCTTTAAATATTTAATCCTTTTCAAATGAAATCACAACACTCTGCATCTTATATTTTATTATTGATTTTCTGTCTTGTCCTTTCTATATCCCGCTCTGCCGTTGCAAGCCATGCCGTTGGAGGCGAGATTACATATACCCATTTGTTGGGTAATAACTACCTGATTCATGTTACATTTTACAGGGACTGTTATGGGATTGCCGCGCCCGGAAGTATGACCGTGAACATTTCATCTAATCAGTGTGCGGTTTCTACATCGCTTGCATTAATTCCAATACCAGGTACCGGACAGGAGTATACGCATGTATGTGCAGGATTGCTAACCAACTGCCAGGGTGGTACTGTACCGGGATTTCAAAAATGGGAATATGAAAATACTTTTGCGTTCCCTGCGCAGTGTGCTGACTGGCTGATAAGCACTGATATCTCCGCAAGAAATGCTGCCATTACCACCATACAGAACCCGAGCGCAAGTAATATCTATCTGGAAGCGAGGCTCAACAATTCCAGTAATGACAACTCTTCTCCCGTTTTCACGATTAATCCTATCATGATGATGTGCATAAACATGGACCTTCATTTTAACAATGGTGTGATAGATGCAGACGGGGACTCACTTGTTTATTCTTTGATACCGTCAAGGATTGCACCTAATACCAATGTTACATACCTTCCACCTTACAGTGCACAACATCCAATTTCTTCAATGCCTGATTTCGCGCTTGATTCCATCACAGGGGATGTATTCGTTCATCCCACAGCGCCTGAGGTAGGCGTTATTACATACGAAGTAATGGATTACAGGAATGGCGAATTAATGGGAAGCGTTATAAGGGACGTTATCGTATACACAGTATTATGCACCAATGAACTTCCTGAACTCAGTGGTGTATTTGGCACAAATCTATTTACAATTTATGTTCTGCCTGACGTACCATTTTGTTTTGATGTTTTTTCATCTGACTTTAATAATGGAGATAGTATTTCATTAACCTGGAATAATGCTATACCTGGAGCAACATTCACTTCTGCCGGAAATCCATTCCCAACCGGAACATTCTGTTGGACTCCTACCCTCAATGATGTGCGCCCGCAGCCTTATACCTTTACTGTTGAGGTTCTGGATAATGCCTGTCCTCGAAATGGTGAACAGGTTTATTCTTATAACATTTTTGTTACACAGGATTCATCATTGATCACTCCACTTCAGACCCTTGGTTATTTTTCCGGAAAAGAAATATCCGCTGAAACAGCAACAACAATTCCCAATCCTTTCCATGACCGGGCAGAAATCTTATTGGATAAATCATGGGCAGCAGATGAATCAATTTTGCAGGTGATGAACATTTTTGGAGATTTAGTTTTCGCCAAAAACTTCAAAGGTACATCCGTTAAATTTTCGCGCGGAAAACTTCCTGCCAGTATATATTTTTATGAAGTCAGGAACAAGAAAGGGAAACACGCTGTAGGAAAATTTGTGATTGAATAAGGAAGAAAGACAAGAGACCTGAAGAAAGAGTCAAGAATCAAGAATCAAGAGACAAGAGACAAGAGACAAGAGACAAGAAAAAAGAATCAAGAATCAAGAGTCAGGAAAAAAAAAGCAACGAGTAGTGAAAGAGTATAAATCCATAGATGATTACATTTCGGCACAATCAATTGAAATGAAACCCAAACTGGAATTGATCAGGCAGACGATTCAAAAAATAGTCCCGGATGCTGAAGAAGTGATCAGCTATGGAATGCCTGCATTCAGGTTTCATGGCATGCTGGGATATTTTGCGGCATTTAAAAAGCATTATTCTTTTTTCTTTGGCCCGGCTGTGACAAAGGCGTTTATGAAGGATCTTTCTGCTTATGAAACTTCTAAAGCAACGATAAAGATTCCTATGGAAGAACAGGTTCCTGTGCAGCTATTGAAAAGACTGACCAAATATGCTGCTGTACTCAACAAGGAAAAAGCAAAAATGAAAGAGAAAGAAAAAAAGATTGTTGCTAAAAAGAAAAAATGAAGAAATAATTTTATACTTTCTTCACTGCTTCTTCTACCAATCCACTCAATAAAGTCCGGCTAAAAGTATTGAAGTACCGTTTATTCCTGATAGCTGCTATCCAGCGTATTCCCTGGACAACATTGGTTAGAAAAACTTCATCAGCTTGAAGTAAATCGCCCAGGCTTATTTTTTTCTCGATGCACTTCATGCCTTTGGCTTTCATTAATTGAATAATTCTTTCCCGCATAATTCCGGCAACGCAACCCTGATCAAGTGAAGGTGTGCAGAGTTCTCCATGAAGCATCAAAAATAAATTCGATGAAACAGCTTCTGCTAAATTACCATCAGTATTGAAAAGTAACGTGTCATCAAAACCGGATCTTTTCTGATGTAATCCCGCGAGTATATATAACAATGCGTTTGAACTTTTCAGGTTCGAAAGCTTGTTCATCGGCTTGGATACTTCCGTGAAAATATCTACCCGCAATCCCGTCTCATTCAACAGGTATTCATGATCGTTCATTCCTTCAGCCTCTATGATATAATCAACTTCATTGGTGAGTGGAGTATAATATCCACCTTCCTTCCTGAATACTTCCAAACGGATGCGGCCATTGCCCCTGAGGTTGTTCACCTGGTCCAGGTGACGGATCAGCAAATGAAGGTTCTGAAAAGAAAAATCATCATGCCACCGCATAGATAAAAAATCCATGCTTCTTTTCAGTCTTGCGAGGTGCTTATCAAAGAAAAGTATTTCCCCATTCATCAACCTGATGGTTTCAAAAACGGCATCGCCATACCTGAAAGC
>JBDTTM010000402.1:0-3875 GCA_039930605.1 Bacteroidota bacterium | reverse complement strand
TGTCTTCGACCGGTTAGAAGCCCGGTAAAAAATGCCAATGGTAAGGAAGGTAGTCAGTCCGAAAAGAATGCCGATGTATATTGGAAGATCGTTCATTTTGATAAGTATTTTAATTAAGAAACAAAATTCAAACTTCGTCTGCTCTTACCGCTTGTCACAGGACAAAAATAAACTGGAGATATTCATCTACCGCTTAGCATCTAAATATGTAAGTTTCATTCACATCTATAGATTCTAACGAATGCAATCAGAATGCAATATTTCTCATTTTTGCTCTAAATTACCATAAGAAATTCAATTTTTCGGGACATCCGGGAGTGACCAAATTAAACTTGGTTTGCTAAAAATAGTTAATCATATTTGCATTCCAACTAAAATCAGGTAATATTTAAAGAATACGGACTATGAAGCCCATCAACGACAAAGAGCGCACAATTGCCTATTTTCAATTTTTGGCGTTATCTATTCTGTTTATTGTGATATGGACAGTGGCTGTTTTTTTTGACTATAAAATAAAGGCAATAGATTACCAGGTTTTAAAGCAGGAGAATAAAATCATTAAGAACAATATGCTTGAAACATATAATTTAGACAACCAAATTGATTCTATGAGGCAAGTTGTTGAGGGCCTTTCAAAAATGACAAGTACAGATTATGACGATGCCAGGGCAAGATTTAAAGATGGCCTTACAACATTATGGCAGACAAATGCCGGAGATTCTTCAAATCTTTCAAAAATTAAAACAGGACTTTCAAAAGTATTTATGGAATGGTATTATAGTATTGGTGCAAAAATAAGGGAAGGAGATAAGAATGATATTATTAAAACTGATAAAGCGGAAATCAAAGAATTGCAGGAAAAACTTGAGACTAAGAATCGTGACTTTGAAGCCTACAAGGAAAGTCATCCAGGTTAAATAAAGTATGCTCCGCTCACTCTTTCAATCCAAAGTAAATGCAGCCAAATCCAAGGCGATTGGCAATGTGCAAAAGGCAGTATCCAAAAAATACTTATGGTACGTCATTATTTTTTCTTCAGTACTTACTTTATCTTTTGGCATCAGTTTCCTCTACCCGGAAGATAATGTATTCTACTACATATGCATTCAGATATACATGCTCATCAGCGGGATCGTTCATGTGATTTTAATGGGTACAAAATTCGGATGGAAAAATAGCTATTCATTCTGGGAAAAACTTGAACTGACACTTCTGATCTTGTTATTGACTTACATACTTTCTTCAGCAGTTATTTATTTTTCACCACTTAAGAATTTTTTCCTGCTCTTTCCCTCTGCAGTAATTATATTTTCATTCCCCATGTTGTTTCAATCTATTTTTGACTATGCGATGGCTATTCCGGAAGCTGAATACAAGAAATGGTTTTACCCACAAAAAGTTGAAATGCCTGACCTGGATAAAGTTGATTTCACAAACAGCTATGTACTCACGCTTGAGATCAGAAAGAAGGATAATGAACGTTCACCAACGATTATGAAATTCAAAGCTCCACTGAATAATATTACTTTCGGGGATATGTTCTTCATGTACCTTTATGAATACAATGAAGCACACCGTGAGGGGCAGATTGAATATATGGATGAAGCCCTGAAAAGTTATGGCTGGCTATTTTACATCAAACCCAATCATTGGTGGAATGCAAAGCGGGTGATTGATCCCTCATTGACAATAAGGGAGAATAAAATAAAGGAAAACGGGATTATTATTCCGCATCGGATGTAGTACCGAACGATTAGAATTGTGAAATGTAACTTGAATCGATAACTGATTTTTCATGCAATCATTAAAATATAAAGCTGTCAATTGGCAGGATGGAATGAAAATTTCCAAAGATCATCTAATCCAGCAGGAATCGTTTTTCATAGAATGCCTCAGGGATGTAACCTCTGCCCAGATCAGTGCCCAGAACTACGGGCTGCTTTCCCTCAACAATGAAACCGGCAAGTCAATAAATTTAAAGGTTACTGTTGATCCTGCAAAAATTATCAGGGCGCATTTGCTCGAGTGCCATGCCATCAATGCTGCTGGAGAAAGGATAGAAATTTCCGGAAGTAAACTTACCGCTGATTACGATTATAGCGAATCAAAGGAAAAGAATTTTTATGTTTCGATAAGTGTCAATTTATTTGCACGGGTACCTGTTGGAAGTCCCGCTCCAAATGAAGAACCTGCACGCCAGCCTTTCTGTGAACCCTCATATCAGCTTGGGATTCATCCTGAATCACAGATCAGCAACCGCGAAAACACGCTGCTGATCATAGGAAAATTACAAACAACAGATGGGCGATTGCAGGTGATTGATGACTTCATTCCGCCTAGTACGGCAGTTAAAAATTTTCACCTATTGCTTGAAAAATATTATTTGCTCGGCAATCAACTTGGGGAAACAGCTAACCTGAATCTGTCCATTGTACAGAAAATACACGCAAAGAGCCAGGCCACTTCCCTTGTAAAAAGTTTTATGATTCTCAGCGAGAAAATCTCTGATTTCCTTGCCGGGAACCTGGCCAGGTTCATGGGTATCATTTCTGAATTGCCGCCCGTTTACCTGATTGAGAACTTCATCCGTTTTGCTTACATGATACGCTTTACGCTTGAGCGGATGCCTCCAAAAGACAAAGAAGAATTGCTTACATATTTCAGCGAATGGACGGACATGACTGTGCCCCAGATCAATGAACGGATTTCAGTAATGCTACGTATTGAATATCGTCATGATGATATCCTTCAGTCACTTTCAAAGGCAGAAGAGTTTATGATAATGGTTCACACTATTTTTTCCAGGCTCAATGCACTCGACTTTATCGGGAAGAAAAAAGGTGGTGGAGCTTTTGTTACAGAACTTCCGGCAGACCAGGCTAAACAGGAAGTGAAGCCACAGGATCAGAAAAAAGGCTGGAGCTTCCTGGCAGATTAATACCAATTCTTAACTCAAAATAGTCCAATAGACGTTTTGAGTTTTAGAATGGTTAATGCCGATAGAGTAGCTGTTTAGTCCGATTTTGTTTTTTAAAATTGGACTATTACAGATACCGTATCGGTATAACTCTGTACTTCAGAGCACGGATGAATAACCCAACCGGCTTTCATTTTTATTACCCTCACTGAGGGTCCAACGGACTGTTTTCTTGTCTATATGAATTTCCGTTTCACAAAAGACAGGAACAAAATAATCATTCAGCTTTTCAATAATTTTCCAATTCCTTTCACCGGGAAGAAAATCATAAAAATATTCCTGTTCCAGCTGCTGAATAGTTATTACAAATGAAGGAAAGGAATAATGAAAACTATCTCCTATAACACTGTCGAGACTCAAGGTAATTTTTCCCAATCTTAATTTATCATTATCAAATTTCAGTAAGGGCAGATTATTACTCCTGGAAATATCTACCTTTATTTGCAGGATTAAGCTGTACACTTCCCGCATATAGTCCACCGATCCACGGATCTTATGAAACAGAGGCAGCAGGTAAAAAAGGATTCCTTTCTGCCGGTTACTAAAAAATGAAGGCAGCTTCCAGTATTCAACGATCTGGCTGTCGCTCATACTATATGAAACTGCTTCTGCCAGGTTCCTTTCCTGCATGGCATTTGCGACACGCTGCCTGTAGAATTCAATTTCATATACCATAAAAAAATTCCTTGCTTCCTTCTCCTCCTCTACCCTAGCCTTGTATTCATCGACCATGCTTCGGACATTTTTAAAAGCATTGGAGTCTTTCGCGGGGCGGTGGTGAAACAAAAGCTGGGGTAGCATGTCATAGATTCCCTCGCGGGATGTGCGCACAAATACCGCCTGCTTTCCTTCTTTGAAATCGATCTTCGGCGCTTTCGAGAAACACGTGTCCGCGGTC
>JBDTTM010000401.1:0-3882 GCA_039930605.1 Bacteroidota bacterium | reverse complement strand
GAACGTCTTTGGGATATGCTGATACAGCAGCTTTCTCTTCACCCTGTAAAATGAACTGTTTAATTTAACGATGGCAGTTCCTTTGGAAATTTTCCTTTTTTGTCCCCGTAAAAATTAAAAATGGTTTTCATGTCACTTGCAAAATTACCGGTAGGGTAAAATGGTTCCCGGATAAAAATTGTTTTCCTTGAATAGTCGAATGCCGTCATCACAATCGGAACATTTGCCTTGACAGCCATGTGGTAAAAGCCAGTTTTCCATTGTGCAACATATTTCCGGGTACCTTCAGGAGCAATCGCAAGAATAAATTTGTCATGCTGATTGAAGATATCTGCAACAGCATCTACGAAATTGGTATGTTTACTCCTGTCCACAGGAACACCTCCCAGCCATCTGAACAAAGTACCGAAAGGAAAGCGGAATAATTCTTTCTTGCCAAGGAATTTTGCATCGAAGCGGAGAATACTTCTTGCGCAAAGTCCGATCATGAAATCCCAGTTACTGGTATGAGGTGCAACGATGATGATAAATTTTTTTTCGCCGGGCATTCTGCCTTCAATTTTCCAGCCTGCAAGTGAGAAGAAGAATTGATATAGAAATCGGGACATCAGAATTTTATGTTCGAAACAATCTCCACAATTTTTTTACAGGAAGTGCCATCTCCATAGGGATTGACGGCCTTTGCCATTTTCCCGTATGCTGCTGTATCTGAAAGCAGCAGGGAGAGTTCATCAATGATCAGTTGTTTATTAGTGCCAACCAGTTTTGCAGTACCTGAATCAACACCTTCCTGGCGTTCTGTTACTTCGCGCATCACGAGCACAGGTTTTCCCAAAGCAGGCGCTTCTTCCTGCAAGCCGCCGGAATCCGTAAGCACGACGTAGCTTTTATTCATCAGCCAAATGAAATGCTCATAGCCGAGTGGGGTGATAAGATGTACATTTTTTAATCCGCTCAACAAACGGTTTACGGGTTGCTGAACATTCGGGTTGAGGTGTACCGGGTAAACAAACTCAACAGCAGGAAACTTTTCTGCACAAGTCTTAATTGCGCCACAGATATTTTCAAATGGTTCTCCAAAGCTCTCCCTGCGATGACCGGTGATCAATACAATCTTTTTTGTAAAATCAATTTCTTTGAAGAAGGTGTGAAAAGATTCTTCTCCGCGCTTCTTAAGCAAATCAAGTCCCAGGAAGAGCGCATCAATAACTGTATTCCCGACTCCAAAAATATTTGTTGTAATGTTTTCTTTTTTCAGGTTGGCATCACTTTGCGGAGTAGGAGTAAAGTGATAATCGCTGAGGTGTCCCGCAAGTATACGGTTCAGTTCTTCCGGGAAAGGTGAATATTTATTTCCGCTGCGAAGCCCCGCTTCAATATGTGCGACTTTAATTTTACAATAGTACGCGCCCAAAGCACCGATGAATGATGTTGTTGTATCTCCCTGTACAAAAACCAAATCCGGTTGAAATGACTTCAATACTTTCTCCATTCCTTTTAACCCATCCGCTGTGACGTCGAATAGCGTCTGGTTTGGTTTCATGATATCCAGGTCGAAGTCAGGCGTGATCTCAAAAAATGCCAATACCTGATCCAGCATTTCACGGTGTTGAGCTGTAACGCAAACCTTTACATCAAACTGAGTATGTTTCCTGAATTCAAGAACCAAAGGTGCCAGTTTGATTGCCTCCGGCCTCGTTCCAAAAATGAAAAGCAACTTCTTTTGATCGGTCATGGTTCTTCCTGGCACAATAATCTTATTTATACAAAGAAACGGGAAATGTGTTGCATTGAATATTACAAAGTATGCATGCTAAGTCGCAAAGAACGCCAAGATAATTCATTGAACAGATTGTTCTTTGCGACTTTGCGTGAAAAATTGTTTTTCCTGGCTTAACCTATAAAAAGATTGACGTGTTTCGATGATCACAGTGATGCTTTTTTTTGTTTATTCCTCATCAATACATAAGGAATCTGACTGATAATACTTCCAGTTGCAAGCACGCTGAAGAAAAGAATGGATTGATTTGCCCATTGGAAAATATAAGCTGCGGTGATAAACAGGAGATTGATGCAGGTAAGTAACAGGGTAGTTTGCGCATGTGTCATTCCCAATCCTACGAGCACATGATGAATATGATTTTTATCTGCCCGGATGGGTGAACGTCCTTTTAAAATTCTGATAAATATTACCCTGATGAAATCAACTATTGGAATGATCAATAGTGTAAGTATAATGACAGGTGCTGACTGATAATTCAGCCATTCCAAGGAGGAGGCAATATTCCGTGTTCCTTCTGTCAATTGAATCGCAAGCAGTGCGAGTATAAAACCGGTTATCAGAGTACCCGTATCTCCCATAAATATTTTCGCAGGAGAAAAATTGAAAATGAGGAATGCTGTTAAGGAGCCGCAAAGCGAGAATGACAGGATTGCTGATACTCCATCATGAATGGACAGAAATAAAATTCCAAATAATGCTGAGGCAATTATACCGACAGAACCCGCCAATCCATCAATGCCATCAATGAAATTAAATGCGTTGACGACCAGTAGCATAAAAAGTATTGTAACAAATACAGGAAAAATTCCTGAAAGGGTATGAATGCCAAACAACCCGTGTAATCCTGTAATGGAATCTCCGGCAAATAAAACGGTGATTAAAACAGCAATCACCTGTAGAAATAATTTTACAACCGGGCGAAGCGGTTTGAGGTCGTCAATAAATCCGGCAATAAATAAAATCAAGAGTGACGCCAGGACGAAAAGAAGACGCGTTTCAAAATAATTGGCGCTCCAGAATAAAAATGATATCAATGTTCCTGCAAAAATTGCGATGCCGCCAAGCAGCGGTGTACGTGCTGTATGCAGCTTCCGTTCGCCGGGTTCATCAAAAATATTCCGCTCTTTTGCAACGGAAATCAAGGCAGGAATCATCATGAGTGAAATGATGAAAGCAGTAAATATCGATAGCAAAACCTGCATATTTTTTATTCGCCTTTGAAAATGGGTTTGCGCTTTTCAAGAAATGCCTGTACGCCTTCTTTGTAATCATAACTGTTCGCTGCTTCCACCTGTAAGTCGCGTTCCCTGTCAAGCTGCTTTTCAAGCGTATTGAAAAAAGATTCGTTCAGCAATTGTTTTGTCAATGCAATTCCTTTGGTTGGCATATTGGAAAGTGTATTTGCAATGCCTTGAGCTTCTTCCTGCAATTTTTCATCTGCCACCACTTTATAGAGCATTCCCATTTGCAAAGCTTCTGCAGCAGGAATTTTATCTCCAAGCATCATCAATGCTGATGCGCGGTTCCAGCCAATAAGGCGTGGAAGTATGAACGTTCCGCTGCTATCAGGTACGAGTCCGATTTTTGAAAATGCCTGCAGAAACGATGCAGATGATGCAGCGATCACAACATCACATGCCAAAGCAATATTTGCACCTGCACCCGCTGCAACGCCATTCACGCCACAGACAACCGGCTTTTGAAGCGCACGGATTTTCCTGATAATCGGATTGTAATGTTCATCAACAATTTTTTTGATGCCGGGTCCATCAGGATCCATCGCTTCACCTAAATCCTGTCCCGCACAAAATGCTTTTCCTTCCCCGGTAATATATACAGCCCGTATATTTTTATCAGCTGCTGCCTCATCCAAAACAAGTTGCAATTGCAATGCCATCTCCCTGTTGAAGCTGTTAAATTTATCAGGACGATTCAGCCTGATTTTCATAACATTGTTTTCTACGACATGTTTGATCGGTTCGCTCATTTCAATGACATTTAAAATAATCAAAAGGTTCTCCGCAATTTTTACAACGGTACAATGCCTTGCATGCAGTAGAGCCGAATGCAGAAATCATTTCAGTATTTGTTGAACTGCA
>JBDTTM010000400.1:0-3890 GCA_039930605.1 Bacteroidota bacterium | reverse complement strand
CGCCAGGCCTTCCATCCTTCGCGGAACATTCAGAATCACAATTCTTTTTGCTCCCTCATGCTCAATATCAACTGTAACGAGGTTGCGCCCAACCCACCAGTCACCAAAATCTTTCAGGGAGCCAAACCAGGCATCATCCTTTAGTGCATTTACAAATGCCTGTTCCACTTTTCTTCCCAAAGTATTCGGATGAACCTGTCCTACATAGCATCCTCCATACCGTGCAATTTTTTTTGCCAGCGCCAATGCGGGTTTCAGCCGTTCATAAGTATATGGAGGATATTCATCATCCTGTGTGACAGGAAAAGCAAATGCATCAATTTCATTGTCATACTCTCTATTGTAATTCATCTGGAACGGAAAGTGAGTAAGAGAAGCATTTGCTGAGACCGAAGATCCATAATGATAACCTGTTGCAATCATGCTTTGCGGAAAAGTAAAAGGAGTGTACAGATTCGTTGAACGGAAAGACGTCACATTTACCGGGGGCACATAATGTTCAATAAGATATTTGCTTACGCGCATCTCACCATACACAGTGCCGCCATAAGTTTTTTCATAGGCCATCACATAAGGACGGTAAGAAGGATATTGTTCCGTGCCTGTGCCTTGTTCAAACTGATCAAAAAGTGGAGAGCCGGATACAGACAGGCTGGCGAGTTCCATCCCTGATTTTTCAAGCTGTCTAAGTTTCTTGAAATCATTCTCAGATTTGAAAATGAATGGATGCATGTCACGGATGTATTTGGTCTGGATGAAATACGTGCTGTGAAGTCCCATTGCTTTTTCTTCACTGGCAAAAATGACGGCTTGTTCAACTGCATTTTCTGAGTTGATATTGTGCGTGAGTACAACAGAAAGATTTTTATTGTATGGTACAGTCTGGATCGTAACAGCATCTTTGTCGCTCGACAAATAAATATTCCTGATAAATCTGAGCAACACATCGATCGTTGGTTCAAAATCATTCACCTGTGAACGGTTAAATTCCTCATGTCGGAGATTGTGACCTTTCAGAATTAAATAGCCGATATCGAATCCGATTGCAAATGCTTTCCCCTGTTCATAGTATCGTTGCGTGATGGCAGCACTCTTATCTTCATACACCGCCAATGGAGTTAATATCGGTTTGGAATAACTGTATGTTCCGATGGTTTCTTTGAATTTCTTTTTATTGCCGATGCTGATATGCTGCTCACGTTCATCTGTAAATTCATTGGTAAGGTCAGAAGAATCACTACGCATAAAAATGTCGAAGTGCTGCTTGGAAGGAATGGGTTCATCAAAGCCAAAAACTTCATTCAATGCACCAAGTACATTCACCCCGATAATTGTTCCGCCATTGCGCGGGAATGCAGCAAGCTGTTGTAATTTTTCAGGGGATAAAGCTGCCCCCGATATCACAGGATAAACCATGACTACCTTGTGTTTGAGTGCTTCATTGATGTCGCCTGTAACCATGAATGGAACCCCGATGGCTTTCAGTCCATGTGCAATTCCGAGCCATGAAGAAGCGCTGTCGGTGACCAATAAGGCAAGCCTGTTCGGACTGCCACCTGTATATTTTTCGAAAGTAGTTGGAATATGTTCAGGGAATTCAGATTTGGAATCAGGGCCAATGACCTTCGGCGCTTCAAATATTTCTGACTTCCGGACTTCATACGATTCCGGATATTCAGTCGTTTTCAATGTGCCGATCGCATCACCTTGTTTGTCGGATCCGCAACGGACCATCACAAAACAAACAGAGATGCAGAATAAAAAACGCGTAACGGTTTTAACGCTCATGAAGCAAAAATAATTAATTGAAGACAGGAGATGCAGGGGCCGGAAAAAAGTTATTCGTGAATGAATGCCAATATTGAGGTGACCTCCACTATTCTTTGTGCCATGGCCTAAGGGGCAAAACAAAATCCAGCCACGAAGTCACCAGGACACAAGGTATCCGGTCAGCAAATCAGTTTGCCCTGATGGCATCCACCGGGTTCATCTGCGAGGCCTGCAGCGCGGGTACAAATCCGCTGATGACACCAATGATGGCACTTACGCCAATTCCCATCACAATATTGCCCATCGTAAGTACAAACTTAAAATCTTCAAACGCACCGCTCACTGCAAGTGTGAGCAGGTACACAATTCCCAGTCCGATCATCCCGCCAAAAATGCAAAGTGTAATTGCTTCAATTAAAAACTGGAGCAGGATGAAATAGTTTTTTGATCCGAGCGATTTCTGAATGCCGATAATTGGTGTGCGTTCTTTCACAGATACGAACATGATGTTGGCAATTCCGAAACCACCGACCAGGATGGAGAATCCTCCGATAATCCAGGCAGCAATTCCAAGCGTATGAAATAAATCATTCAATCCTTCTGCCAGCAAGCTGGTTTCATTCAAAGCAAAGTCGTCCTCTTCGCGCGGTTTCAGTTTGCGGATACTGCGCATGGCGCCTTTCAGTTCATCGCGCATCTCCGGCATGGCCACGGTTTGCTTTGCTTTCACCATCATGTATGGATCAATGCGGTCACTGCGGAGGTTCACGAGGTTTCGCGCATAATTGACAGGAATGATCATGTTATCATCCGGTGAGATGTCGACCATGCTTTTGCCTTCCTTCTTAATCACACCCACAATTTCGAATTTGCTTCCGCGAACGCTTACTTCCTTATTCATTGCATCGCCATCCGGAAAAAGAGCTGCGGAGACATTGGCACCTAGCAAACAGATCGGCCGCCCGCTATTGGATTCGGCTTCTGTAAAATACCGTCCCTCCTCGAGTTCAAAATTTTTGATCTCATTGTATTGCTGGCTCACACAAAGTATGGAAGCGTTTTCGACCGAACTGTTTTTATATTTAATGAGCTGTCCGAAGATGCTTGCCACATAAGCAAAAGCATCCACCGTGCTCACCCTGTGCTCCAGCTCAGTCATTTCTTTAAATCCAGGCAGTGGCCTGTTCATGTATTTCCACCAGGGATATTCATCCCCGCCTTCCGGTGTCCACGGCCATTTCTGTATGTAGATCACATTGTTTCCCAGGCTTTGAACATCCGACCTGATCTTTCTTTCCAACGCATCGGTAACAGTAAAAACGCTGATGATGGCAAAGATGCCGATGGTGATACCCAATAATGAAAGGAGTGTGCGTAGTTTATTCACCCGCAATGCCTGGAAAGCAAAGAGAAAACTTTCACCGAATAGCTTGAGAAAAATTCCGAAACCTTTCATAGAAATTGGTTGTGCGTAAAAGTAAACGAAATCTACCTGAGTAAGGAAAAGATTAACGGATGTTTAACTGGGATATTAATATCCTCACCACCCACTTGCCAGCACATCGGCAATATGCAGCGTCTTCATATTCTTACCCTGCTTTTTGATATAGCCATCCATGTGCATCAGGCAGGAAAGGTCAGTGCTGATCATATAGGCGGCCTTGGTGGCTTCTGCATTGATCAATTTTTGTTCTGCCATACCTACTGCAATACTTTCATATTTCACTGAAAAAGTTCCGCCAAAACCACAACAGGTTTCTGATTCATTCATCTCCCGCAATTCCAGTCCACGTACCTTACTTAGTAGTGTTCTGGGTGCCTGTTTGATTTTCAACTCGCGCAAAGCACTGCAGGCATCATGGTAAGTTGCTACGCCATCAAATTTTGCCCCGACATCCGTAACATGTAAAACGTTGACAAGAAAATCGCTGAACTCAAACATATTTTTTTGAATCGTCTTCAGTTGATTGTGTACGGAAGAATTGTGAAACATTTCCCCGTAATAATTTTTTACCATGCCAACACAAGATGCTGAAGGCGCCACAATGGGTCTGTCGTTCGGAAAGTCATGAATGAATTTTTCGCCAATCTCCCTGCATTGGTCCCAGTAACCGGCATTG
>JBDTTM010000399.1:0-3923 GCA_039930605.1 Bacteroidota bacterium | reverse complement strand
TCACCGACAGCAAATGGTCCATTCAATTTATCATTCAGTCATGTAAAGGTGATCTCTCACAATGAAATTGAAATTCCGATTCAAACCGGCACAAGCACCTCTTGGGTAAGTATTGATGAAGCAGGAAATGAAATCGCTTCTGCTGTATATCCCAACCCGATGACAAATCAGGCTCAGGTCATTTTCTCTAACCCGCTCCATGAAAACCGGTATTTCTCGATGGAAGATATAACAGGTAGAATTATCAATCAACAGCAAACAACTACCGGTAACGTAATTTTGATTGAAAGGAAAAACTTAAACAGTGGTATTTACTTCTACACAATCAGAAATGAAGAAGGTCGCGCAGGTGTTGGCAAAATAATAATTGAATAGCCTTACCTTTCTGATTCCAATTTTCTGCCTTGTAACTTGTAACTTGTAACTTGTAACTTGTAACTTGTAACTTGTAACTTGTAACTTGTGACTTGTTACTTGTTACTTCTTAAACCACCACGCCAGCCATAACCCTACAATTGCCCAATTCAGAAAAATGTCCATCACCATGTCTAAGGTATAATTCCATGGTATTCCCATCCAGTTATAGTTAATCAGTGGTCCGCAGGCATTCACCAGCAAACCAACCATAAGTGTAAGCCACCATCTTTGAAAAAAAGAACTGACGGTTGTAAATGCCGGAACAAGAATTACGCATGCCGCAAACACGGCTAAAAAGTTGAAGAGAAATCCACGCGGAATATTCATCTGGTATCCGTCCTTCAGGTAATAAATTGAAGCCATCGGTTTACCCTCGCTTGCTTTCATCAGTTGCTCTGATTCTTCCTGGTATTTGGAATCGAATGCACCTACATTCCTGTTGTCAACCATTGGCATTGAATAGGCACCACTTTCCATATTATTATCCGCCAGAATTTTTAAAATAGAATCCTGTGCTGGAGTGTAGCTGATGGTATGTAAGTGAATCGGCAAAACGGCCCAGGCAAGAAAGCTCCAAATAAATAAGATGATAGAGCCTACTAATGAGCCGATGATTAGTTTTTTCATTTGTTTGTTTTTTCTATTGAAAAATTTCGGAATATAAATTGAACAAATATCGAATCCCGAAATCCGAAATAAAAACGAAACACGAAAATTATTTATTATTTCGGATTTCGAGATTCTGTATTCGGATTTTTATTTGACTTTGGTATAATTAAAATCAACCTTATTCATCTTTCCATTCTCCTCCCCTTCAATCCATGCATGACATTCATTTTCATTTACCTTCTGGTAAACTACCCGTTGCGGAAAGTCATGCGCTTTATTTTCAAAAACAAAAGTGTTGTTGTCTTGCGAAACCAAAACGAAATTGACGGGCTGACGGTTATCACCAACTTCTTTAAGAATAGGATAATAAGTAAAAACCTGCTTTCCGCCAATACAGGACATGGTTGCATTTTCAAGCATGGTTGTTTCCGTTCCCTTCACCTCATAACTTTTACATTTCAGAGAGGATGTTCCGGAATTGGTCCACTCTTCAACAATTGTAGATTCTTTATCCTGCATTTTCCAGGTTCCGGAAAGCCAGGATAATTTTGAAAGACAATCATCGCTCTGAGCAAAAGAAAATTGAATGGAAAAAATAATTACTGCAATAACAGAAATGAAGAATTGTTTTTTCATAGTAGTTAGTTTAAGAAACCATAAAAATGAAAAAGTTCCCTTGAATAAACAAGGGAACTGACTAATTAATTTAAAATGTCTTGGGAATCTCCTTCATTCTCCTTCAGAGAAGGTCCCGATAGCTATCGGGAGGGGATGAGGCCTAAGCTTCCGCCTGCACAGCAGGAACTACGCTCACATAGCTCTTTTCGTCTCTCTTCTTCCTGAAAACAACGGTACCATCAATAAGCGCAAACAAAGTATGGTCTTTACCAATACCTACGTTCAGGCCAGGATTATGAACCGTTCCTCGTTGGCGAACAATAATATTCCCGGCAATTATTTTTTCGCCACCATATATTTTGACGCCAAGACGTTTGCTATGAGACTCACGACCGTTTCTTGAACTACCGACTCCTTTTTTATGTGCCATTTTACTTTGAAGTTTGTGGTCTCCGTTTTCGGACAACCAATAACGATTAATACATTAAATGATGATTCCTGAAATCTGGATCTTTGTCAGATCCTGGCGATGACCGGTTTTCTTTTCATAACCTTTTCTGCGTTTCTTTTTAAAGATAATAACCTTATCGCCACGCAGGTGATTCAGGATTGTTGCTGAAACCGAAGCACCTTTCAATGAAGGAGCTCCAACATTAACTTTAACGCCATCATCAACGAGGAGAACCTCATTAAAGTCAAGCTTTTTACCTTCTTCACCTTCCAGGCGATGAACGATAATTTCCTGATCTTTTACGACTTTGAACTGTTGTCCGGCGATGGTTACGATTGCGTACATTTCTTGAATTACTTTAAAAAGGGACGCAAAAGTAACAATTCATTTCTTTTGTGCAAACAATCAGGAAAGAAAAATGATGCAAAATCCTGCCAGAATAACATGATTTTATTGAATGACAAACTTTCCCTTGGAAATAAGCCCCGCATCAGTAGTTACCATTCCGAAATAAACCCCGGATTCTAACTTAGAAATATCAATTTTAGTTGAATTCTTTGAAATTTCAACCTGCTGAAGCTCATTTCCAATCACATCCACAATGGTCAAAACCATCCTTTTGGCAGCAGGATTGAGGAGGTCTATACTTATCACATTAGTAGCTGGATTTGGATAAAAACGAAGATTCGATTCTTGAGAATTCTCTTGTCTGGGGATATTCAAAACAACTCCGTCTTCATTGAACACCGAAATGCCACTGCCGGTACCTATCCATTTATTATTGAAAGCATCTACTTCAATATCGCCGATATAATTTCCGGTAAGCCCGGAATTTTGTTTGAGGTAATTCGTAAAAGTAGTCCCATCATATTTACTCAATCCAAGCTGCGTACCGATCCACAGAATATTATTCGTGTCAACAGCAAGCGCTGTAACAAAGTTCCATGGCAATCCATCAGCGGTTGTATACATCGTCCATGAAGCTCCATCCCATTTATTCAGGCCGTTACCGCCATACCAAACATTACCGTTTTTGTCGAGCGCTCCTGCCTGGAAATTGCCTCCACTTACTGGCGTGTAAATGGTCCACGTACTTATACGATCAAACCTGTTCAAACCATATCCCGGACTACCCATCCATACATCTCCATCGTCTGTCACAAATACATCACTGATGTTTGATCCTGCATTGCTGAAGTAATCGATCCAGTTCGTTCCGTCAAACTTAAATGGAGCGAAGTTCGTTCCGATCCAGATTGCATTGTCAGGATCTACAGTTATAGCATTTACATATTGGTTTGTAAGTGCTGAGTTTGATGTATCCCAACGTGTCCAGGTTGAACCATCATATTTAATTACGCCTTCATTCGTTCCGATCCATGTATTCCCTGTATGATCCTGAACAACTCCAAGCACCCCGGTATTAAGGAGTTGGGAACTCGCAGTATCATAGTTTGTCCAGACCTGCCTGTCATAGTGAGTATATCCCTGGTCATTAATTGCGCGCACTTCCTGCTGATCATCAATTGAAAGTTCATGGCCGCCACCAAGGGAAAGTCCGGAATTGGATGTGGTGATCTTAGTGAAGGATGCACCATCATATTGTGAAAATCCTTCTGACTCTGTACCTGCAAAAAATCTGTTGTTGCCATCAATATCTAAATGGGTGATGAACTGCAGCATGTTTGTTGAGTCAACAGTCCAGTTCGTTCCGTCAAATTTCACAATAGCTGAAGTGTAATTAGAGTTGTCAAAATTTCCAAGCCATAAATTTCCTGATGTGTCTAAAGCCAAACATTCTACCCTTTCATAAGGAAGCCCGGAATTT
>JBDTTM010000398.1:0-3931 GCA_039930605.1 Bacteroidota bacterium | reverse complement strand
GTTTTTACAACCCATGATTGCTCCTGTGCAAGATTATTTTCTGTTTTATCTCCGCCAAGGTTTGAATAGGAGGAACCTGATATGAGATATCCGCCATCATACGTCTGTGAGATACTTCCGAAATCATCTTCAGGAGAACTTCCACCGAAGTCTTTGTCCCAGGATTTATTTCCCAGGGAATCAGTTTTGATAATCCAGAAATCATAATCGGCTGATCCACCCCATGTGGGCTGGGTTTTATCTCCACTGACAGGCGAAATGGAAATGCCTCCAAGAATATAACCGGCATCGGCAGTTTGTTGCATTGAAAAAAGATAGTCTGTGGACGTTCCGCCAAAGTCTTTATCCCATTGCTTGGTGCCGAGTGAATCTGTTTTTACAATCCAGTAATCGAAGTTTCCCCAATTGGCCTGGGATTTATCTCCACTGATTCCGGAGGAGGTCCATCCACCAAGCATGTAACCACCATCAGTTGTCTGTTCAACAGAATAGAGGTTGTCATCACCGGCTCCGCCTAAATCTACATCCCACTGTTTGATGCCAAGGGAGTTTATTTTTACAATCCAGTAATCTCCGAATCCTTTTATCGCCTGAGTTTTGTCACCGTTTATTCCTGAGTTGGAATATCCGCCGAGAAGATACCCACCACCATTGGTTTCACAGAAGGAATAAAGATATTCAGTAGAGGTGCCGCCGAAATTCCTGTCCCATTGGATGTTGCCGGCTGAATCAGTTTTTACAATCCAAAAATCATAACTGCCACTCCATGTGCTTTGTGTTTTATCTCCTCCTGCCGCAGAGTTTGAAGTTCCACCAAGAAGATATCCGCCATCAGAAGTCTGCTTTACCAAATAAAAATAATCGTTCCCGGGCCCGCCAAAATTCCTGTCCCATTCTTTGACGCCAAGTGAATTTATTTTTACAATCCAGAAATCATAGCCACCGATTGTATCCTGTGTTTTATCTCCGCCAATCCCTGAATTGGTCCATCCTCCAAGGATATAGCCCCCATCTGTGGTTTGCTGGAATGAAGTAAGGTTATCATAATCCAAACCGCCAAAGCGATAGTCCCACTGCTTTACCAAAGGATTTTGTGCGCATGTGTGATAATTGTTAAAAAATAAAATGGTGAAAGAGAAAAAAATAAGTAAGTAGTTTTTCTTCATAAAAATGTTGCTGGTGGAATGATGTCCCCTGATGTTTTTACAAAAGTGAGAAAACCGGCACCGGCATCAAACACAATTTAAGAGTTTCCTTACGTATTCAAAACTGCAAACTGAAATGGTGGTTGCTGAATGGGGGAAGCTTCCTATTGTTTTGCAAAAGTTGAATGAAATATCCTTCCATCACAAATCACTTCAAGACAATACATTCCGGGAGGGAGAAGTCTGCAATCGACAGTCCTCATCCCGATATCTGTTGGGAGACGATCAAAAGGCAAATAAATCCGTTCTCCTACTAAATTAAATACGGAAACACCACTGGCTATTCCATCCCGGTAGCTATTGGGAGTGAATTTTGAATTGCCTCCCTGTCCGGTAGGCAGGAGCAGTGTGAATTTGTCGTTTACCGGATTTGGATAGATCAAAAATTGATCATTCAAACTTAAACTCTCTGTGGAAACCATAATTCCAAAAGAAGCTGTTTCAACTTCACATCCGTTTGCATCAATGGCAATCAAATTGTAGTCTCCATTTTGACCGGCAACGTAAAAGAAATCTGTTGCACCCGGTATTGCATTGCCGTTGAAATACCATTGATAAGTTGTTGCGCCCTGGTTGGCAAACAAAGTATCTGCTACCTGTTGAATTCCCTGTGGGGGAGGGTATGGGTAAACGGTGATATAGTTGTTGAGTGAAATGGTATCACTGCCGCCAGCTCCTGTTGCTATGAGGGAAACGTTGTAGGAACCCGGCATGTTATAGCAAATATTGGCAGGATTTATATCTGTACTTGTTGTCGGGTTTGCTCCCGTGAATGTCCATTCGAAAGAAGTTGCATTCGTTGAAAGGTTTGTAAAGTCAGTACAAGTACCGGGGCATAAATGGTTAGCAGAAGAAAACAATGCTACAGGTGAACCCGAGAGTGCGCTGATGCAACAATTGCCTCCATCACTGATGTTGAATGTTCCGTTCCAGCAACCATATTGAGTGAAATGATACCTGAGCAATCCGCCAAACTCCTGTTGAAAATAAGCAGCGATCTGGTCAGGCGTATTGCAGCCACCCTGGTTTGTAGAAGAATCGCAGCTATAGTTACAGATTATGATGTAATATCCATTAGAATTTGCGACTGGAGAATTCGGCATAAATATAAGTGTATCCGTTCCCGGTGGCGCGCCAACAATACTTGTAACAGCCGGTGAGTTGTTGCAATGATGATGCGTTGTTGTTGTATAACCGGCAAACTGAATTTCGGTAATGTTATTTACAAACGGCCCGGTGAGATTGATTGTAACCATCTCATAACTCACGACACCAATTTTCAGGTTGGGGATGTTGACATCGACATTGATGTTTAGAATTCCTCCGTCATAGTTGCTGTAGAGCACAACATTACCTGTTGTATCGCAGGTGACCTGGGAAAATGCACAAGGCACGATGCACAATTCACAATGGAGGAAAAGAAGGATGAATAATATTTTTCGCATCGTTTTGAAGAATTAGTTCTTTACAAATTTTGCACGGAATGTCTTATTGTCTGATTTTACTTCAACCCAATAAATTCCAGGATTAAGAAGTCGGCAGTCTACTTCAATAGGCAATGTGCAATAGGCGGTAGGCAATGGAACCGCCAAATCAATTCGCTCTCCAAGCAAATTGTAAATAGAAATATAATTGGCTGATCCAAGCATGAATTGAGCATCGTAAATTGTGAATTTTGTTATTACCGGATTCGGGAATATTGAAAACTCACCGTTGGGAACAGCAGAATTGATTCCGACAACATCAAATATTGCTGCTTCTACTTCACAACTATTGGCATCCGTACAGACTACATTGTAGTTTCCAAACAGGGTTATGACATAAAAATAATTGGTTGCTCCCTGAATCAAAACTCCGTTGTAATACCATTGGTATGTCGCCGATCCCTGGTTTGCAAATAGCGTGTCTCCTGACTGTGTAATTCCCTGCGGTGCAGGATAAGGATAGACAGTAATATAATTAAGTAGCAGGAGTGTATCGCTTCCACCGGAACCTGTTGCAATCAGAGATACATTGTAATTGCCGGGAGTGCTGTAGCAAATATTTGTCGGGTTTACATCAGTACTTGTCGAAGGATTTGCGCCCGGGAAAGACCATAGGAAAGAAGTTGCATTCACGGAAAGGTTGGTGAAATCGGTGCAGGTGCCTGGACAGATATTATGCGGCGCACTGAAGATTGCAATGGGAACAGTAGCGCAGGAGGGAACGATGGGAGAAATTTCTGCCAGTGTATATAACCTGACGTTGTCGAGGATTAACTCTGTGCATGGAATACAAATGTGTCCCCAATTGGTGAATTTAATGGTATGTGAAGTTGATGTGGCATTCCATTCAATAATATATGTGGTGCCGATGCAGCCGGGACAGGTAGGTTTATTCCGCAAATATGTTTTCCCGAATCCGATATCAACTGAAAATACACCTGCGTCCATCCAGCCGTGTGATTGCGGTTCACCGCCTGCCCAGAATTCCAACACATACGTAGCGCCGATCGTTAACCCTGATATGGTTTGTTCTAAACTTACACCGATGTTGCCTCCGTACGTTGCATCATTGGTTGGATATCCTGCGGGAATGTTTAAGAGTTCGCAATCGGTAGAAGTGAGGCAGGAAGTATCATTAAAAGTTGCAGAGCAAGCAGAAGCATTGCTTCCGTTTCCAAAATAGGCCGCATTGTTTCCATCAGCTGTTTGTGTAAATGTGTAGTCATCAATACTTGCATAAGA
>JBDTTM010000397.1:0-3946 GCA_039930605.1 Bacteroidota bacterium | reverse complement strand
CTGATAACTTAGGCAAAGATTTTTCTGAAAAGCCACATGAAAAATTATCGGACCGGGAATTTGAAGTACTAAAATTAATTGGAGCTGGAAAAACAGTTTCTGAAATCGGGAATATTATTTCTCTCAGTCCAAACACCATCAGTACATACCGCCTTCGAATACTCGAAAAGATGAATCTAGGCACCAATGCAGAGCTCATATATTATGTTATTGCAAATAAACTCATTTAACAAAGTATTAAATCCTACAACGAGACACTCTTTCCTGGATCAAGAGCAACGAATAAGATGATCAGGACAAAATAAAATGCGAAGCGGCGTGTTTTCATTAAAAATCATCATTTATACAGTGAAAATAAACGTACCTTCGTCACTTAATTACTTGAATTGGCACGCTTCATTTCAATATTAATATTAAGTTACTACGTAGCAGTAAACCTTTGCCTTCCTCAAGGTGACTTTTCCGCTGTAGTGGATTTGCCTCAAATGTACCGGCATTGCAAGTCAACAGAAGACAAAGACATGACTCCATTTGATTTTGTTACTGATCATTTAATTAATATTGATGGTCTTTTTGACAAGCACGAAAACGGTGATAAGCAAAAACCCCATTCTCCAGTGCAGTTTCATCATCAGCAGATTCAAAACTATTTCGCAACGAATGAGTTTAAAGTGATACAGACTAATTATTCCGCCGGACAGGAATCGGCCCCAGCCATTGAAGAAAACATCTATTTTTCAGATATCCTTTCATTTGTTTTTCGCCCCCCTATAGTTTAAATTAATATTTTTTCTTTTAGCCCATCTGCATTAATATGTGGATGATGCATTATTATTAATTTAAATTTAAAAAAATGAGAATCAAAAAAATGATTTTTGGCCTGGCTTTGCTCGTTGCATTCTCGCCAAACAAGTCGCATGCGCAGGTTTTAGAAACAGAAGAATCAAAGCCACTGCTTCCAGGTCAATTTGAGATCGGAACCGGATTGGAGTTTCAAACTTCCAAAGAAGGAACAGAAAGCGCATTGCCTGTCGCAATTGAATATGGTTTATCAAAGAAGTTTACATTACTGGTAGAACCAGTCGGCTTTACAAGTATTCGTCCCAAGGTTGGATTGCGAGCTAAAGGACTGGGAGATTTAGAACTGACATTGTTCTATCAAATTGTTTCTGAGAAAAAAATATTGCCTTCCATTTCTATTTCAGCGGAAGTGAAAATTCCAACGGCAAAAGACCGGCTCATTGGGACCGGTAAGGCTGACTATACTCCTTACCTGATCATGAGTAAGACCACAGGTAAATTCTTCACGAGTATAAACCTCAGCTATACATTCCTCGGAAAACCTTCGCATGCGGTCGTAAATAATTTATTTAGCTATGCGGTTGGGAGCATATTTAAAATTTCTGAAAAAAGTATTATTTATGCCGAAGTGTATGGAAACACCTCTGCCGTTGGGGAAGGAGGAAGCCCTGAAGCAACGATTACGGTAAATGCAAATAATGCTGAGTTAACTGGTGGGGAGACCGTTGCGGCTTTCGGCTACGGGTTTCATGCCGGTAAAGAATTACTTCTCTCATTCGGAATAAATTATGACAATAACAATGCTATCCTCCTGCGCCCCGGCATTGAATGGAAATTTGGAGGCAAAAATTAATTTAATTAAATAACTAAAAATAAAAAAATGAAAAAAATAATTTCAGTAGCACTGTCGCTTCTTACAGCGGGGATAACATCTTTCGCACAAAGCAAAACACCGGTTGCAGTTACAACAGCATTTGAACATAAATTTCCTAACGCATCAGGAATAAAATGGGATAAGGAAAACGCCCATGAATACGAAGCAGAATTTACCTGGAAGGGAGAAAAGTATTCTGCTAATTTTAACGATAAAGGTGCATGGCTGGAAACCGAAAGCTCATATGCCTTCGAACAACTCCCGGAAAAAGTGCAGCTAGGTTTTAATTCCTCTCATAAAGGAGCCACTGTGAAAGGTGTATCAAAAATTGAATCGGTTGATGGCAAATTGAAATATGAGATAGAAATTAAAGGTCTCAAAACGGTCGAAGTTTTTTTTAACGAAGACGGAAGCGAAATAAAAAAGAAATGACGCAGGAGGGCACGGCAAAAAATAATTAAACGCCGTGCCCTTTTAAAATTTAATCACAAAAAAAAACAATCCGTAATAAAAATGAAATTTAAATTCTTTGCTTTAACCCTGGGATTGTCTGTCATCCTTCTTTATTCATGTAAGAAAGATGAAGGTGAAGGCGGCACATCCAAAATTACCGGAAAAGTTATCCAGGAGAAATGGGATAATACTTTCAGCCTCAAAATTAATACATATCCTTTGCGCAGCCAGGATGTTTTTATCATTTATGGTGAGGGACATAATACGTATGACAACAATTATAAAACTGCCTTTGATGGCTCATATGAGTTCAAGTTCCTTCAAAAAGGGACTTATAAACTCTACGTTTATACCGAAGACACGACAGGCCTTGCCGCAACAGGAACCGTAGATTTTAGCTTGCCGAAAATTCCGATTTTTGCCACGGTAGAGATTACCAAAAACAACCAGACAGTCAACGTACCTGATATGCTGACTCACACATTTAAATAATTTATAAATGGTACGTTTGGCGTTAAATCGAAACCATCAAAAGAGATTTACAATTTCTTAATTTAGTCACTATTTATTTATGAGAATTAAATTTTCTCTATTATTTTTTTTATCCTTTACCCATTCTGCTTTTTCACAGAATACGTTGAATGACTATTTGGAGTCAGCGATAAAGAACAGCCCAGTATTTACTGACAATCAAAATCAAATGCGGTCACTCGAATTTGATAGTATGCGACTTCATGCCGGCTACAAACCGAAGGTAAATTTTACAAGCACTGATTTTTATGCACCGATTTTAAATGGATATGGTTATGATGAAATAATAACCAACGGAGGGAATTACAACGCCTTATTAGGAGTGAATTATACGCTTTTCGGAAAAAATAATCTGAAAAATCAATATTCATCCTTCTATATTGAGAGACAAATCCTTGAGCTAAATTCAAAAGTGAGTGAGCGTGATCTTAAACAGCTTGTAAGTGCACAGTACATTACCGTATTTGGCGAACAGCAGGTCCTTGCCAATGTAAAAAATGTGCTGGATGTTTTGAAAGAGGAAGATTTACTATTGAAAAGCATTGCCCAAAAGGGAATCTACAGGCAAACAGATTACCTCTCGTTCTTCGTCAGTTACAAACAACAGGAATTGGCTTATTCGCAACAAAAATTACAGGCACAAAACGATTTTTATCTTTTGAATTACTTATGTGGCATTGTGGATACTGCTTATATACTTTTAACCGATCCTTCCTTAAGTACTTCTGCAGGTTATAGTCATGAAAAGACAATTCAATTTCATCGGTTTTATCTTGATAGCTTGAAGATTCAGAATTCATTTGAACAACTCAAATTTAATTACAAACCAAAACTGACACTCCTGGGGGACGCAGGCTACAATACTTCATTTATCTACCATGCTGAGAGAAATTTTGGTGCCAGCGTCGGACTTAATTTTTCAGTTCCAATCATCGATGGTGGTCAACGCAAATTACAGGGAGAGAAATTTAAATTGGCAGAAAACACGCGATTGAAGCAAATAGATTTTTTCAAAAACCAATACAACATGAAGCAGATGCAATTGCTTCAGCAGCTAACAGAAACGGAAAAGTTGATTGAAGAAGCAAAAGGGCAGTTTAAAATCTCGGAAACTCTTTTAAAAGCCAACAACAAATTACTCGAGATTGGAGATTTGAAGATCCCGGAATATGTATTGTCGATGGTAAATTATATTTCATTACAGTCAACAATGCAACAGCTGATCACAAATAAAATGCAACTCATCAATCAATATAATTACCTGAATTATTAATTATGAATTCAACG
>JBDTTM010000396.1:0-3964 GCA_039930605.1 Bacteroidota bacterium | reverse complement strand
ATATTGTTCAATTTAATTTTATTCACCTTCCGCCGATTGCATAAACCAGCTCCGTCTTTGCGACCCGTTTATAGAAATCGCAAACATTTTTCTCACCTTGCACCCACAAATGAAACGAGTGATCATAACAGGAGCCAGCGGAATGATTGGCGGACTGGTTTTACAAAAATGCCTTTCCAGGCCTGATGTATCCCAGGTTACTTCAATTGTAAGACGAAGTTCAGGAATTGTCCACTCCAAACTGATTGAAATTATTCATGCCGACTTCCTTGACTACTCATCAATAGAAAACCATTTCAAAAACCAGGATATATGCTTTTTTTGCATCGGTGTTTATACAGGACAGGTTTCAAAGGAGGAATTTGTAAAAATTACAGTCGGCTATACAAAAGCATTTGCGGAAACACTTAAACGTTTTAGCCCCAATGTAACTTTTTGTTTTTTAAGCGGAGATGGTGCCGACCAATCTGAAAAAAGCAGGGTACTTTTTGCAAGGGAAAAAGGAATTGCGGAAAATATTTTACTTGGACTTAAATTCGGTGCAACATATATTTTCCGTCCCGGATATATTTATCCTGTTACGCCACGGCAGGAGCCGAATTTTTCCTACAAAGTATTTCGTGTGCTGTACAAATATTTATTTCAGTTTGTATTGCCATCAATTGGAATTACTTCTGAAAAACTTGTTGCTGCAATGGAAGACATTGGAATGAATGGCGGAACCCAGGTTATTTACAAAAATACAGACCTGAGAAAATACAAAGTCGGCTAAGTAAATTTTTTAATTGATAAACCTGTACCCAACCCCCTTCTGCGTCTGGATATAATCCTTGCCTAGCTTCTTCCGCAACCGGAGAATATGCACATCCACCGTTCGGTTGCTCTCTTCAAATTTTTTCTTCCAGATTTTTTCAAAAACTTCTTCACGGCGGAAAATTTTTCCCGGATGACTGGCTAGAAGAAAAAGGAGCTCAAATTCTTTCCGTGAAAGATTCAATTCTGTGTTGTCTGAGTAAACGGTGTATGACTCGCGGTCAATGTGTATGCTGGGGTGTCCTGAAATTTCAGATTGAACTGTGATGCTGTCCTTCGGCTCATGCATACGTGTTCTCAGTCTTTCTACAAATGCAACATGCTTTACCGGCTTTGTGATGAAGTCGTCAGCGCCAGCGCGGAATGCTGCAACCTCGCTCGATTCATCATGGTTGTCAGATGCAAAAATGACAAGATTTTTCCTTGACCGTGCACTTGATTTAATCACATGGCACAGTTCAAGACAAGCCACTTCGTTTCTGGAAGTATCCATCAGGATGATTTCCATTTTAGCTAGTTTCAAATTAGAAAGGGCGTCGTTGATTTTTGTGACGTGATGCACCACATAATTTTCCATCTCCAGGTGATCCGACAACTCCTGCTGTGCCTGATTTTTTTCTCCAAGGAACAGGATGTGTTTGGATAATGGTTGTGCAGCGTTGGTGCTCATATTGTTATTGCTTGATTAATTCATGGATCATACCCATAAGAATGGCGGGCCGGATCGGTTTTGTAACAAAATGATCTCCCCCCGCTTCAACGGCACTGAGTGATGTGTATTCGTCATTATCGGCCGTGAGAAAAAGTATCGGGATGTTTTTCATCTGTTCATTTTTCTTGATCATCCTGCATGCTTCAATGCCATTCATTTCCGGCATCCTGATATCCATGATGATCAGGTCAGGCATGTTCTTCAATGCAAATGATACAGCTTCATACCCGTTGTATGCTTTGCTTACTTCGAAATTTTCTTTGGTAAGATTGTAGGAGAGTATTTCAACAATATCCGGTTCATCGTCTACAACAAGTACTTTAAGAGGGCGTTTTATCATTGATTTTAATTTCAACGAAGGTAAATGGCCGGGGTGACCCCATCATTAAAGCAGTGTAAAATTTGTGTTAAGAATGGAAATAATTTGCATCCCGATAGCAATCGGGAGTGCCTATTTGAAATTTTGCAAATACCCCCGTTTTATAAAACGGAATTCAATACGGTAAGGGGATTCAACCAATTACCTATTCCCCAATTGAACTATTCCCCAATCTTAGAAACCAACTGCCAACGCATAGTCGTTATACGACAATTTTAGCGGGTTATCCGGTAGTTGTATCCGCAAGAGGTCGTGGAAAATCTCCATGAACTGTTCTTCACTTACTGCATCAGCAATAAAGGTTCCGGTATTTCCTGAAAGGACGCTGGAAACAAGCGAAACTTTTATTGAATGTAGTTGCCTTTTGATTAGCACATCAAAAAAATTAGTGTGCCCTGAGCTCATTTTTTTCTGACTGCTGATAATTCCTTTGCTTTCATCTGTAAGCTCAAGCGTAAAGCCAAGTTTTAACAGTGTGCGCTGGCTTAACCTGAAGGACGCTTCTTTTGTCTGTTGATAAAGTTGTATAATCATTTTAATATATTTTCCCTTCGGTCGCAGAAGCCTTCCGCGAGTACAAATGCTTCTTTGCGAAAGCGCAGCCGGAGGCGAAGCAAAAGAAGCACAGCAATATTTCGTTGTGATTAAAACAAAATTAAATCAACGTAAAAAGTAAAGTAGTCAATGATTAAACTTGCAGAATTATGTCAAAGAAGAAGCTACTCATGATTAGAAAAATCATGTGGATAATTGTTATTGCGCTTGCTGTTATTGTTGCCTCTGGAGGGTATTATCTCTACCGCGAGCTCCTTCAACCGAATGTAACGCTGCAGAACAAGCCCGATTTTGTGCTGATTTATACCGGTTCCACTTTTACGGATGTGGTGCAGGCACTAAATGAAAAAAAACTTCTCATCAATGAAAAATCATTTGTATGGACAGCAACACAGATGAAATATGTGGACAATATTAAACCGGGTCGCTACCTCGTAAAGCCAAGAATGAATAACAAGGAATTGGTGGGCTTGCTCAGGTCAGGGAAACAGGCACCGGTCCAGGTTGTTTTTAATAATATCAGAACGAAAGACCAACTGGCAGAACGGATCAGCTTACAGCTTGAAGCGAAAGCGCATTCAATCACCAACCTGATGAATGATGAGGATTACCTAAGAAGATTTGGATTCACTTCTGAAAATGTGTTGAGTTTATTCATTCCCAACACCTATGAATTCTACTGGAATACGAGTGCAGACCAGTTTCTCCAGCGGATGAAAAAAGAGTATGACAAATTCTGGACGGAAGAAAAGCAGCGCAAGGCAAATACAATCGGGTTTAAGCCGGTTGAAGTTTCAATACTTGCTTCCATCGTTCAGCAGGAAACAAATAAAGAGGATGAAAAAAATCTTATTGCCGGTGTTTACATCAACCGTTACCACAAGGGAATGAAACTGGAAGCTGATCCTACACTTGTTTATGCGCTTGGCAATTTTACGATCAACAGGGTGCTGAATATTTATAAGCAAATTGATTCCCGCTATAACACTTATAAATATGCGGGTTTGCCACCCGGTCCCATTTGTCTTCCTACCAAATCAAGTATTGATGCGGTACTTAATTACACACACCACAATTTCATTTACTTCTGTGCGAAGGAAGATTTTAGCGGACACCATGCTTTTGCTGCCACTTATTCTCAACACCTCGTCAATGCAAAACGGTTTCAGAGAGCCCTTGACAGGCGCGGGATCAAATCCTAACTTGCCGCTAATATGAAAAGAATTTTTCTCATTTTTTTATTTTTTACAAAACATCTTCACGCGGAGGAAATTCGAGTCCTGCTTTTTGTCAATACGTATGATCAGGCAGATTCAGTAGGATTTAATATCGTGCAGTCGCTTCCTGAATTGGTGTACGACCAGATTGTTTCAGGAAAAGTAGTGCTATGGGATTCCCCCAAGAAAGAGGACAGGATAGAACCAAAGACATTGATGCAGATTGAGAAGGATGCACAAACCTCGTTCCAGCTTACCAACCAGCTTTTTATTTATGAAAACTGGAAG
>JBDTTM010000395.1:0-3968 GCA_039930605.1 Bacteroidota bacterium | reverse complement strand
TTGCTGTTTGCATTTTTAACGGTTGGAAAATAAAAAAATTGGATATGTGACAAATGTAAAACAATCCTTTACCTCTATTCCGGAGGAAAAGCTTATTTATTGACCGGATTAATAAAAAAATATGGTCAGCACGGCCATTTTTCTCTCCCCCCGTAATTCATTTTTCAAATCGGATATACCAGGTTTTTGTTAGATATATAAACGCATTTAGAGCGATTTTGATTTTTTTTCCCTCAAAATGATTGGCGGAATTTAATTTGGAATGCAACATGCCCTGTGACCCTTTTTTACTTGTATTTTTTAAATATTTCCGACTGTCAGGTAAAAAAAGACAGATATCTTGAATTTTCACCAACTAAAAACAATAGTTTACAAAATAATTAATTTGAATCTTGATATTTTTCTTTTCTTGCTTAACAAATTCATTCAGCAACGGATTATTTATAGAATGTTGATGCTGATTCTTATAAAAATTCAATTGAGAGATTACTTTGAATCAATTAAGATGCCTGTGAAGCACTTGCAATTACTTAAATACAAATAACAATATACTTAAAATAAGTGAGTGTGTTGAAATATACTATTCCATTAATCCGCAATTAAAATGAAAACTAACAATTACGTTACTTCCAGATTCATCGCTGTTTTTTTCCTCGCATGCCTGATGATTGTAGCACTCAGTGCAACACTTAATCAAACACAAGCTCAAACTGTATTATTATCACCAACCGGTGATGGTGGGTTTGAAAATGCCACATCTTCTTTTGCTGCCAACAATTGGTTAACAGCACTTCCTGCGGTAGCAAGACAATGGCAGGTTGGAACAGTAGCATCCAGTGTGGCTGGTGGAACCAAAGCTGCATACGTAGGAGCTGCCGCCAATTACAATGGCGCCAACTTAGCGCAGGTTGGACACTTCTATAGGGATTTTTCAATCCCTGCTGGAGCAACCAATGTGCTTTTGAGTTTTTACGTAAGGGTGCCTGCCCCGGATCCAACTTTTGATTACTTCAGAATATTTACTACCACGAATGCTAATACACCGGTTTCAGGTACCAACCCAGCAGCAGGATACACGATGATCTATGAAAATACTTCTACAGCTTATGCGGCTTTTACTGCCATCCCGGCAATTGATTTAACAGCCTTGGCTGGAACTACGCTCAGGTTGGTATTTACAAATGTGAGCGATGGTGCTGCCCCTGCGGCAACTTTTGCCGTTGACAATATTTCGCTTGTCTATACACCTCCCCCTGTGTGCTCAGGAACACCCAACGGTGGAACTACCCTGTCATCCACAAATCCTGTTTGTTCAGGAGCAAACTTTAATCTTTCACTTTCAGGTGCATCTTCAGGAACGGGGCTGGCTTTCCAATGGCAATCATCACCAAACAACTCAACCTGGACAAATATCGGAGGCGCAACATTAGCTGCTTACACCGCCTCACAAACATCAGCAACTTATTATAGATGCCAGCTGACTTGCTCTGCTAACCCGTTAGGTTTCTCAACTTCCTTACTTGTGAATATGAACGCGCTGGCGAATTGTTACTGCATCCCTGTATATACCGGAAGTTGTGCGGCAGACAGGATCACTAATTTCTTATTAAACACATTGTCTAATAATTCAGGTGCTACCTGTAATGCGTCACCAGCTGGTTATAGCATTTATGGAACAACACCATCGAATCAAACCACTACACTTGACCAGGGCGGTTCCTATACAGCCACAATAAGTACAGTTGCAGGTAATACGAATGGAACTGGTGTGGCTATCTGGATTGATTACAATGATAATGGAACGTTTGATGTTTCTGAAAGAAGTGACAACGGAGCGTCAAAATTTACCTCTAACACAACAGGGACTTTGATAGTTAATGTGCCGGTTGCTGCCCCGCTCGGCCCACATAGTATGCGTGTGATGTCTGCAAGAAATGTAAACAGCAATGCTCTTACACCATGTGCACCTGGAAATGCAAATGGTGAGACAGAAGATTATATTGTATCTATTGCGGTGGCAACTGCATGCTCAGGTAATCCAACTGCCGGTTCTACACAATCATCAGCGAATCCTGTCTGTTATGGCGCAACTTTTACATTGTCGTTAAGTGGTGCTACATCGCTTGCAGGACTTACATATCAGTGGCAATCCTCACCCGATAATATAACATTTACAAGTATTGGCGGCGCTACAGGAGCAAGTTATATTGCCAATCAAACAGTGCCTACATATTATCAATGTATCGTTACATGTTCGAATAGCGGACAAAGCGCAACTTCAACTTCCCTGCTTGTAACAGTGAACCCTCTGGAGAATTGTTATTGTGTAGGGACATACGATAATACCTGTTCAATTGACTACATTTCAAATGTATCATTTGGAGGAATCAACAATACAACAACCTGCAGCGGATCACTGCCAAATAACAGAACTGTTTACTCATCCCCCAACCCGACTTTTTATCGCGGATTTTCTTATCCGCTATCAGTTACAACCGATGGTGATGTAGAAGGAATGCGCGCATGGATTGACTATGATCACAGTTTTAGCTTTATTGCAGGTGAATCTGTTTTAGCAGCAGCGCCAGGAGGTCCACCGCAAACAACATCTGCAACAATTACGATTCCGCTTACTGCCCAGGTTGGACCAACCCTCATGCGTGTGCGATGCAGGTACTCTACGGCTGTTGGAACAGGGGCGGCCTGCACCAATTTTACACCCTTTGAATTCGGTGAAACGGAAGACTATTATATTACGATTGCTGATGCACCGGTATGCAGTGGAACACCTGTTGCAGGAACTACTGCATCAACAGTTTCTGCCGCATGCCCCTCTACAAGTTTTACTTTATCTTTAACCGGAAACGCACTGGCAAATGGACTGACCTATCAGTGGCAATCTGCACCGGATGTTGGTGGAACTGCAGGAACCTATTCAAACATCGGTGGAGCAACAGCGTCAACTTATACGACTACGCTTGCATCCACTACCTGGTATAGATGTGTGGTGACTTGTTCCAATGGCGGTGCGTCTGCAAACTCGACACCCATAAAAATTAATACTGCAGTATGTATTAATATCTCCAACGGCTCCTCCACAACTTGTAGCGCAAATTTCTATGACAGTGGCGGACCGGCAGCTGGTTACATAGTAAACGAAGACTACGTTTATACTTTCTTCCCAAATCCAGGCAATCAAACCCAGGTGTCATGGTCATCATTTGCGTCTGAACAAGACTTTGATTTTATCACCATTTACAACGGTCCGAATACATCCTCACCTGTACTTTATGGTCCTGCATCCGGAACTTTAGCCATTCCAACATTTACCTCCACTGATCCCAGCGGAGCAATCACAATTCATTTTACTTCTGACTTTATCACCAATGGCGCAGGCTGGTTTGCCAGTGTTACTTGTGTAGCCAATCCAGCATGCACCGGTGTGCCAGCTGCTTCAACAACAATTGCATCAGCAAATCCTGCCTGTTACAATACGCCTTTCAATTTAACTTTAAGTTCAAATTATCTCTTTAATGGAATCTCTTACCAATGGCAATCAGCACCCGATGTAAGCGGCTCTCCTGGAACATTCACAAACATTGCAGGCGCAACTTTGTCAACTTATACCGCAACCCAAACTGCAACGAAGTGGTATCATTGCGTGATTTCCTGCAGCAACAGTGGTCAATCAACCAATTCAACAAACTTGCGGGTAACCTACCAGCTATGCTATTGCATACCAGCTTACACTGTAGGATGTGCCGCAGATTACATCTCTAATTTCGTATTGAATACTTTGTCAAATAATAGCGGAAGTACGTGCTCGGTTTCTCCTGCCGGATACAGTGTTTATGCACCAACACCGATCAATCAGACTACTATACTTTCTCCCGGAACAACTTATACGGCTACCATTACAGTGGTAACTGGAAATCCAAACGGTACCGGAGTCGCAATCTGGATTGATT
>JBDTTM010000394.1:0-4059 GCA_039930605.1 Bacteroidota bacterium | reverse complement strand
ACATGCCACCTACCGGGACGCTTGAATTATGGTTCCGACCGGTTGCTGCTTCTTATATTCAGCCAATGTCGAACCTGAACATCCGGGTTTATGATACAGCCCCGGCTCAACCTTATGGTATTTATTATGATGGTGGCACAAATACAGTGGGTGGTTATTTCAGAACAACTTCCGGAGTTTCCGGCACCACTGCCGTGCAGGGATTCAGTGATGTCGCAGGTCAGCAGCAGTATGGATATTTGGGATACAACGGCCCTATTACGGTGGGTGCTTCTACAATCGGTGGTGCCTCTGTTTATGGATTTACTGACGACCCAAATTCAACAGCTGTTTATGGGAGAACACAACTTAATGCGACTGTTGCGGCAGTGTTGGGATATTCCAATGTTTGGATCCCCGGATACTTTTATGGAGATGATATTTCTCCGGCTCCAATGGTCGGAACAAATACAAGGCCGGGTATATATGCACAAATGAATTCAACAATTTCTAAACCAGGATTACACAGTGCTGTTAAAGGAGTATCTCTTTACACTGCTGCGGGAAATCCTGGAACTGTAACCGGTGGAAACTTTATTGCCGGCGGACCAATTGTTTCAAACTTTATTACTGCCTCAACTGAAGATGCCCTGGGCGTATATGCAATCGCACTGGGCCCGGCTACCGGTGCGCCACCCGTGGGAGGCTATGCAGCAGGATTATACACAACAAGCGGAGGATATTTTCAAGCCAACACACAATGGGCTTATGTATCTATTAATGGATCAACCAATCGTAAGATACAGGGAACAGGATCTGTGAACGAAATAATATCGACTCCAAACCATGGCAGAATTTCAATGACAGCTCCTGAATCTCCTGAGTACTGGTATTATGATTATGGAACTGTAAACCTCGTGAATGGCTTTGCACACGTTGACCTTGATCCAATCCTGAGAGACATTATTGTCGTGGACGCTTCCAATCCTTTAAAAGTATTTCCGCAAGTCAATATTGCATCATCAAACGGAGTTGCCATCATGAATAAAACTGCAACAGGATTCGATATTGTTGAAGTAAACGGAGGTACCAATAGCGGTGAAGTGGACTACCAGATTGTTGCCAAGCCGAAAACGAATTATGGTGAAGGCCGCTTTTCACAGGCACCAGGACCTGCCTGGCTGAAGCATGAAAAAGAACCAGCTGCTGCGAAAGCTGCAAACCAGCTTGACTACAATAAAATTTTTCATTGGCCTGCAGACTGGGATGTGTATGGTTATGACGCAAAGGAGTACATGCAAAAGGACATTACGCTTCCGGCGAACAGCACAGACACACAAAAATAAATAACATGAAAAAGGGAAAATATATCAGAGCACTTTTTTATGCGTTAATCATACTAAGTGCAATTAAGATGTCGCCTGCTTATTCCCAGGGCATGATTAATAATGGAGCTTATATCGTGAATAGCGGTGCATACATTGTGGTGACAGGTGCTACCGGCAATTACACGAACCAGGATGCGGGAGCTTCAATCGGACGGGTTAACAATACAGGTTTTATACAGGTCGCCGGAAACTGGACCAATAATTCTGTACAAAATGTTTTTACCGCGAATACCGGTACAGTAGAAATGAACGGTACAAACCAGGTTTTCGGAGGAAGTACAGTTACGTGGTTTAACAACCTTACTTTGCTTGGCACCGGAAATAAAACACTTAACCAGGATGAACTTGCAGGTGGTGGATATGCTACTCCTGCTGGTATTCTTGCATTAAACGATCGTCCGCTTGTTCTTCTCACCAGTAAAATGACGGTGAACAATCCATTGAACGCTGCTATTACCAGGACGACAGGTTACATCGTAAGTGAAATGAACGCCGGTACGAACACAGCTATTTTACAATGGAATGTAGGTGCAACCAATGCAGCTTATGTTTTTCCATTCGGAACGCTCACAGCACCTGCCTTGTATATTCCACTCACCATTACTAAATCGGCCGGCAATACAAATATTCTCGCTTCGACAAGAATGACTTCAGGAAGTAATAATACGCCGTGGGAATCTTCGGTTAGCCAAATGTACAGTATGACAATTCCGGGTGCCGGTGAAGTGCCGGTCGTTATTGACAGGTGGTGGGATATCAATTCTACTTCCGGTTTTACAGGGGGAGTAGATTTTACTTACCGCGGAGTTGAAAATACAACTACCTATGCACCAAGCGGAACTTTCGCCGCTCAAAACTGGATCGGTACTTCCTGGAATCCCCCTGTAGGTGCAGGGCCCGGGGTAGCTGCAGGAACAGCAGTTGTAACTATACCGGCACAGGGATTAGGTTCTACAACACCGTGGGTGCTTTCTAATTTAAGTGCGCCGCTTCCTGTTGAACTTTTATATTTCGCAGCGAAGAAAAAGGAAAAATCTGTTCTGCTTGACTGGTCTACATCTTCAGAAATAAACAATGCATATTTCGAGATTCAGCGATCAAAAGACAATGAAAATTTCGAAACGATTGATGTGAGGGAAGGTGCCGGCAACAGTACATCAGTTTTGATTTACAATGACGTTGATGTACATCCTTATGAAGGTCTTTCATTCTACAGATTAAAGCAGGTCGATTATGACGGTAAATTTTCTTTCTCACCATCCGTAGCTGTTCGTTTTGAGAATGCCGATGCTTTCAATTTTGTTTTTGCTTCCTCAGGTGAGAAGAAAGGTGCTGCTGTGATCGGATATGAAAGTAATTCAGCAGAGGAATTGTCTGTGAGAATTTCTGATGTAAGAGGAAAACAGGTTTCGAATATTGTCATATACCCATCACTGGGATTCAATAAAAGCGAGATTACATTTCCGGAGTTGTCAGCCGGAATTTACCTGATCACATTGACAAATTCTTCAGTGGTTTCAACAAAGAAATTATTTATAAACTGATTTGCCATGAAACACATTCAATGTAACCGGCACATTTTCATTTTTATGCTGGTTGTTATGCTGGTCGTTTTTCATCCTTTCAGAATGACCGCTCAAAATGTTGGTATTGGAACTGCTGCATTTATACCTGTGAACCGCCTTGATGTTAAAGGCAATGCAGTAATTGGAAATACTTATTCGGGCGTGAGTGTTGCTCCAGTCAATGGGCTTCTCATTGAAGGGAATACTGGAATCGGAATAGTTGCTCCGACAGAGAAACTGGATGTTGTAGGGAATGTAAAATTTTCCGGGGCATTGATGCCTGCAAATTTAGCAGGCACTGCAGGACAGGTACTGAAATCTGCCGGTGGAGGCGTTGCACCAGTTTGGGGGCCGCAAATGGGTGGCATTACTGCAGTTGAGAGGTGGTATCTGGGCCCGCAAACTTTCAATGCGAACACGACCACCACTTTTACAATCACCGGTGTAACCGGATGTACCACAGCTTCTATTGTTCAAATTGTGCTTGCGGGAACATGGGCAACACAACCCAACGTAACCATTCACCACATAGAAGCACGCAATACAGAAATCAGGTTCCGGATTTCAAATAATACATTTCTTACTAATTATACAGGAATGGATTTTAATGTTATTGTGATCAGGTAATCAGATGAAAAGAATTCTTTTTTTAATTTCCTTTTCCCTATTTACGTTGGCTGCATTGGCACAGGTGCATGATGTGAGTAAAGCCAGCATTGCCAAGCCTGAAAACAGGATTGTTGAAATGACTGCAACAGCGATCCCTGATGACCAGGTAGAAAATGTTGCCATTGATTCTTTAACTTATCATAAAACTGTTGGAGTGATTGACGAGGATAGCAAAACCATTCGCATGAGTGCAGCCGCACAACGGCCTTCTGCCGGTTCAACGCAAACGATTAAGAAGGAAGCAATCCAGTCTAATGAGCAGGGGATTGATGGAACGAAATTATCCGGACAAAAAACGGTGGAAGTCAAAGTCGCTGCAACCAGGCGCTGAAAAAAATCTTCTGAAACTTATTCGAGTGATTTAACGCTGGACCTTTCAGAAAGGGGTTTGTTATTTTCGTCTACAAAAACAAAGACATCTTCATTGTCTCGTTTCATGTAATACTTTTCACGTGCAA
>JBDTTM010000393.1:0-4067 GCA_039930605.1 Bacteroidota bacterium | reverse complement strand
ACAGTAAGCGGAAGCAACCTCGAAATACCCGGAACAGTTGTAGGAGCAGTCACAATTGAAGGAACCGGTAATCTCAGTGGAGCAACTCTTACATTGGACTACACTTCTACTGATTCTCAAACCGACACCGTTCACGCCACCGCAACGAAATAATCGGAAGTTAGAATACGGCAAGTACCGTCTTGCCACCGACCACTTTTTGGTCCAGCTGTACATTTATTTTAGTTCCCAGCGGGAGAAAAATATCAACCCTGGAACCGAATTTAATAAAGCCCATTTCTTCTCCTTGTTTTACGATCCAGTCTTTTTTTGGATAGCACACAATTCTCCTTGCCAAAGCTCCTGCAATCTGTCTCATCAAAACAGGAACTTTCGATGACGTTTCAATTACAACAGTGGTACGTTCATTTTCAGTACTTGACTTGGGATGCCAGGCAACGAGGTAAAGTCCCGGGTGATAACGGCAATAAGTAACCTGTCCGCTCACAGGGTACCGGTTTACGTGTACATTTAGTGGTGACATGAAAATTGACACCTGGATGCGCCTGTCTTTAAGCACTTCCGGCTCCTCTGTTTCTTCAATTACAACGACTTTTCCATCTGCCGGCGCAAAGACCTGCCTGTCATTGCGCAATATTTTTCTTGCAGGATGCCTGAAGAACTGAAGGACAATAAGTAATAAGAGTATAGAAATTCCGAGTATGGCTGCCCGCACCATTGGATAATTACCAAGGTACTGGTCACATACAATGTGCAACACGACCAGGAAAAGTGTTACAATAACAATCGTTGAATATCCCTCTTTGTGTATAGTCACTTTATAAAATAGTTAAACAATAGACAAATGTAGAAAAGAGTTTCAGCTTGCAAATTAAAGCTTAACATAACTATCAACACCGGAATCTCAAATAATCATTTATGTTTGCGAAAATAAAAGTGATATGCTAGACCGTCTTATCCCTATCAAAACCGATAACGATATTCCAAAAGAACTGATCAATACGCCTATCGGACAGCTGTTGCAATACCACAACCTTGACAGGAAATATGATGAATTTGCCTCCGCGCAGATGCTGATTGGTATGTGTATGGACAACCGGAAACATTTACATATCCCTGAAAACTTTGCATACATCATTCGAACTGGTGGTGCGAATCTCCGTTACAGTGAGTTCCGGGTAAGTTATGCCATTGCTGTTGGGGGTGTACATTACATCGGACTGATCGGACACAATAATTGCGGCATGGTAAACCTGCTTGCGCGAAAAGGCCTGTTTATCAAAGGTCTTGTTGAAAATGCAGGCTGGAGCAAAGAAGAAGCAGAAGATCATTTTTATCATTTCGAGCCCATTCATGAAATCGGCAATGAAGTAGATTTCGTTTGCAGTGAGGCAAAAAGAATCCGGCTGCGCTATCCGAAAATAACCGTGGTGCCGATGATGTATTTAGTGGAAGATAATAAACTTTACCTGGTCAACGAGTGACGAGAAGATAGGTGACTAGGTGATTAAGTGATTAGGTGATGAGGTGATAAAGTAGAAATAATTTGCCGGACTATTACCATCTCCCTCGCCTCATCACTTCATCACATCTTTACTTCATCACTTCTTAACCTCATCACTTCATCACTTCTTTACCTCATCACCTGTCCGCTTCATTACTTAATTCTATCTTCGCGCCCGCCTACCGGCAGGCAGGCCTCCAAATTTTTAAAACACATGACAATCGTACAATTAAAGGATTTAAAGGAGCGTATTGAAGCCCTGAGGAGGTTTCTTTGACGTGGATGCAAAATTAGTAACCATCAAAGAAGAGGAAGAAAGAACACATGCCCAGGATTTCTGGAACAATCCAAAGGAAGCCGAAAAACTTCTTAAAGGAATCAAGCAAAAGAAGAACTGGACAGGTTCATTTGGCGTACTCAACAGTTCTTATGAAGATCTGTCTGTTTTGTTTGAATTTTTCAAGGCAGGTGATACTTCAGAGAAAGAAGTTGATGAACATTACAATCAATCACTGAAGTTATTAGATGATCTTGAATTCAAGCGAATGCTTGGTTCAGAAGAAGATCAACTCAACGCCATCCTGCTGATCAATAGCGGCGCCGGCGGTACTGAGAGCCAGGATTGGGCTGAGATGCTTATGCGCATGTACCTGATGTGGGGCGAAAAGAACGGGTACAAAATGGTGGAAGTTGACAGGCAGGACGGTGAAGGTGCTGGGATTAAATCCGCAACAATTGAATTTACCGGTGACTTTGCTTATGGATTTTTGAAAGCTGAGAATGGTGTTCACCGCCTCGTTCGGATTTCTCCTTTCGATTCGAATGCAAAACGACATACCTCTTTCGCTTCTGTGTTTGCATATCCTGTTGTCGATGATACAATTGAAATTGAAATCAAAGATGCCGACATCGAAATCCAGACTTCGCGTTCAGGAGGTGCCGGCGGTCAAAACGTAAACAAGGTAGAGACTAAGGTTCAGATCAGGCACTTACCGACAGGTATCATGGTTGTATGCCAGATTGAACGTTCTCAGGGTGGCAATAAAGAACGTGCGATGAAGATGTTGAAGTCCCAGTTGTACGAACTGGAGATCAGGAAACGCAACGATGCAAAAGCAATTACAGAAGCGGGGAAGAAAAAAATAGAATGGGGCTCACAAATCCGTTCTTATGTATTTCATCCGTATAAAATGGTGAAGGACCTTCGGACAGGCTATGAAACCAGTGATGTACAGGGAGTCATGGATGGAGATTTAAATGAATTTATGAAAGCATATTTGATGGAGTATGCAGACAAGAAATGAAGAGGAAGTAAGTGATGAAGGGAAGAGGTGATGAGGTGATGAGGTGATGAGGTGATTAAGAGATTAAGAGATTAAGAGATGAGGTGGAATAAAAAATACTGCATATTTTGGATTCAGGAATCAGCGTTCTTAGGTTACTTTAACCACTTAACTCCAAAAAAATATGCGTCCTCATCGGAAATTAATTGCCTGGCAAGAATCTATTGAGCTGGTGAAAAGAATTTATATTATAACCTCAACGTTTCCTGAAACAGAAAAATTTGGAATAATATCCCAACTCAGGCGTGCTGCTGTTTCAGTTCCGTGCAATATTGCAGAAGGTGCAGGAAGGAATACAAAAAAAGAATTCAGGCATTTTCTTTATATATCTTCTGGATCAGCAAGCGAAGTAGATACACTTCTATTTATTTCTAAAGAACTTGGCTATCTGAAAGAACCCGAATTCAACAAACTTGAGTCCTTAAATGATAAAGTTTCAGCATTATTAAATGGACTAATAAGAAGTGTAAAGGTCACAGATTAATTTATTCCTGATTATTTCAAGCCTTCATCCCTTCATTACTTAGTCACTTCATCACTTAGTTACTTCATCACTTAGTCACTTCATCACTTAGTTACACACTATCTTGACAACCATTTACTACAAAGCAAATTGCGCGACAAGTTTAACAACGCTTCAACTATTAAAGAAGAATAGCAAAGATCCGATTGAAAAAATCGAATATCTTGTTGACGTTCCTACTGAAAAAGAACTAAAAAACATTCTGAAACTACTCGGGATGAAAGCCGCTGATTTCATCCGCAAGAAAGAACCACTTTATAAAGAGAATTACGAAGGCAAAAAATTCTCCGAAGAAGAATGGATCAAAATCATGCTGGAAAATCCTATCCTGATCGACAGGCCTGTTGCGATAAAAGATGGCAAAGCAGTTTTGTGCCGGCCGGCTGAAAAAGTGCTGGAGTTATTTTGATTTTTTCTGGCTCTTGTAATATTTGCAGACCTTATTCATCACACATTCTTCGTGTTTGGGATCTGTAGGCCTGCATGTTTCACGGCCCAAAAAAGAAATGGCCATCCCGATATCCCATTCATCCTGCGGAATCACTTTCATGATTTGTTCTTCTATCTTTTTAGGATCATCGCCGGTTGCGATACCTATTCTTGGCGCAACACGAAGTACATGAAGATCCACGATCACACCTTCCGGTTTTACTTTTGCTTCCCGCATGATCACATTGGCCGACTTCCTTCCGATTCC
>JBDTTM010000392.1:0-4076 GCA_039930605.1 Bacteroidota bacterium | reverse complement strand
TGGCCAACCTGGCTGTTTCAAGTGGAGAAAAATGGATTGGAGAATTAAATGATAAGGAACTGAAAACTTTGGTATTATTTGGCGAAGAACAGAATTAAAATACGTTAATTCAATCGGGAATTGTACTTGTTGTTACGATAACGTTCATATTTTTATAATCCGGAATAGAAATAAAAAATTAAGGTCATGAAAAAACAAAAGATTGAATTTCATAAGTATCTTTCTTTCCGATAGGAAACTCCTTTACCGGTGGCTCATGTGATGAGAAAAATAATTTCAATTTTACTTTTTATTGCCGCCTGCGGTTTTGCAAATAGTCAGGGTATAAATAATCTTTGGCTATTAGGATATGGCTATCCTCAATTTGGCGGAGGCAAAATGTCAATTGATTTCAAATATGGATTTGATAGCATTTACAGTACGCAGAGGCAAATGCATTTCGCCACCACTAACGCAAACATTTCTGATTCTAATGGCAATCTTCTTTTTTACACGAACGGATACTACATAGCAAATGCTTTGGGTGATACAATGTTGAATGGAAATAATCTCGTGCATAATATATGGACTCAACTTGACACCATAGGAGAATATAGCGAGCAAGGTGCATTAATACTTCCAATGCCAGGCGATCCAAATAAATATTATCTTTTTCACGCTCCTTGGGAAGGTCAATTGCAAGATGATTGGTTCTACAGTATTATTGATATGGCTCAGGACGGAGGGTTGGGAGCCGTTGTTTCGCAGAACAATGTGCTCGTGCATGACTCAGTTGTTAGAGGTAAGATCACCGCATGCAAGCACGCAAATGGAAGAGATTGGTGGGTAATATTTCCTCGATTCAATAGTCAGATCTATTACGAATTTCTGGTCACACCTTACGGTATTCTGGGACCATATATGCAAAACCCAGGCGGTGCAATTCGCTCCTCTGGTGGTGTTGGTCAGTCTTGTTTTTCTCCAGACGGAAACAAGTATGCATATTATGATCCAAATTCGGACCTGGATAACTTCGATTTCGACAGATGTAGTGGTCTCCTCAGTAATTTGATTCATGTTGATATTTATGATAGTGCTGATATTGGTGGCGTAGCCTTTTCTCCGAGCAGCAGATTGTTGTACGTGAGCTCCAATACCTTTGTCTATCAGTTCGATCTTGCGGCTGCCGATGTTCCTGCTTCTCAAACAATAGTTGCAGTTTGGGATACATTTTATTCTCCATCTCCTCCATTCGCTGCAACCTTTTATTTAGCATGGCTCGCACCTGATGAAAAAATTTATATTATTTGCGGAAACAGTACTGTAGACCTTCATCGAATAAATTCACCTGACTCTGTTGGTTTAGCTTGCGATTTTGAACAACACAGCGTTCATTTACCAACTTATAATGCATTTACGATTCCGCAAAATGTAAATTATTTTCTTGCGGCAGATAGCTCAAGCGTAGTTTGTGATTCGATAAATGCAATTAGCAGGGACCCACAAGCATTCAATCAGAATGTGGAAATCTTTCCAAGTCCTGCCAGTGACTTGCTATATGTAAGGAGTATTTGTAAAGGTGAGCGGGGAAGTATTTATTTATTCAATGTCCTCGGAAAAAAAGTTGAATCAGGAATTAGGCACTTTGAAAATGGTGAATTCATAGAGATACGTGTTTCTGATTTATCTCCCGGAGTTTATTATTTGCAATTGCAGAATAGCTCACAAAGCCTTGTCCGGGAATTCATTAAAGAATAAATTCATAGATAGGAGGATTTGAAACGTATACCTTTGGTGAGACGAAGAGATTTCACTTTGGCCTTAGGTGTCACCGTAGATCAACGAAGTTTTATTGATGGGCGTAATTTGAACTCGAAACTCACCTCACAACCAACAACTTCCCATTGCCGAGAATGGTCCCTTTGCTTACCACTTTGTAATAATAAACTCCTTCGCGAAGATTGGCTAGATGCACAAGCAAAGTTTTACTATGCCCGTACAAAACATTTTGCTGCACCCTGTTACCAAGTTCATCATAAATCTCAAGCACCGCTTTATCACTTACAGATAGCGAATAGTTCACCCAAAAATAATCTGTCGTAGGATTAGGAAAAACTTTGATTTGATTCCCAACTGCGAACTCCGGCTTGCCAACTGATAAAATAGTATCACATAAACTCGTAGTGTCATTCATCAAATCATAATTCACGATGTTTGGGAATGAAAAAGTATTTAAAGTTGGGGTAAAGAAGCTATTCTGCACAACATGGCATGCCATCCCTGCACTATCTGGAAATTCAATGTAATGCAAAATATCATTACCAATACTTTGCGATACATATATTCTGTTATCAGGTGCAAGCTGCATCATAAAAAAAGTTGTCGGCACTCCGCAGCAAGGCGCAGAAAAGGTATCCCAAACCGCTACTACTTGCTCCGTTGCTAAAACATTAGCTGCGTACGCGTCATATTGTCTTATGATGTAATTATTATTCACATATAAATATTGCCCGCTTGCCGAAAAAGCTGAACCAGTTAATGCAAGACCTCCTCCAGCTTGCGTTGTGTCAAGGTGAGATATTATAGCAGGATTAGAAAGCAATCCGCTGCATCTATTAAAATCATACAGTTCAACTGTAGTGTCGTTTATCTCAACTGCATATTTTGTTCCCATTGAATTGAATATCGCCTGACCGTAATAATTGTTTAGAGATATATTTGAATTAATCATTCCTATTGATTGGGTATCTACTATCATCGTATCTGCTCTAACCAATACTTTATAAAATGAATTAGTAAAAAACTCATGCACCATTACCCAATAATCCACTCCATTGGCATGTTTGCAGGCAGATACTCTGCCGAACATCAATGTATCGTCTATTATATGTACATTTTTTTTGCAGTAATACTACCAAGTCCTCCATCTAAATCCATATTGACTTCACTATAACTTAGATTTACGGGTGCAGTTGAATTGGCTGGTACTGTTTCACCTGATTCATGAAAAATATAATAAAGACTATCTGATTCAGGAACAGGAAGAATTAAACATGCTTGTTGTATTCGCAATCCGTAATTCCATACTGTAGTTGCTGTGCCCGGATTAAAATTATTTGTATTCATCATATCTGCATGATTCCTGTTTTGCACTGAAATACCATTTGTATAAAACATCAGTTGACCGGCAGTATCGCATATTGAAGCATCGCAAAACATAAAATCCATTTGCCTGTTCAAACCAAACGTGTCTGCTATTCCGCTGTTAAAATTAATTCCATAAACATTATTGGCACTTGGGTTTCTACCTAGCATCCATATATTATTTCGGCTTTGCGCATACACATGCTCAAATTGTGATAACAATAAAAGAGTAAATAATATTTTTTTCATTTATCAGAGGAGTAAAAGTACTAAAATCACATTCGGGAATTGAATCTGAATAAAAATCCGTTGTAAAGATCAACAGGGATTTGTTTCCCCTTTTTAATAAATTCCCTACCTTCGATCTATTAAATTAAACATGAAATAACGATTGTACCGGCATTTGATGCCTGGTAGTTTTGTTGTCTCATTCGAAAAACAAAAAACGAATGAAATTATTTGTCAGGAACATAGAAGGTTCCATTAATGAAGTTGCATTGGAGAGTTTGTTTGCCATGCATGGTAAAGTAATCAACACAAAAATTGTGTACGATAAAATTACATGGGAGTCGAAAGGTTATGGCTTTATTGAATTCAGCAAGAAGGAAGAAGGAGAAAAAGCAATTGCTGCATTGAATGGATTTGCCATCAAAGGGAAAGAACTCCAGGTGCAGGAAGCTGACGAGGCCAAAAGAAGGTTCTGATTAAGGTTATCCGTTAAACGTTATTGGTTATACGGGAAACCGTAAAATTATTAACGATGAATTTTTCTATTTCCGGCCAGGTACACACGTGGCTCGATGATTTACTCTGGCTCGTGTACCCGGAATTATGTGCGTCATGCTCAAAGCCATTGAACAGGGGAGAAAAATGCCTCTGTACAAGTTGCCGCTTTCGCCTTCCGAAAACAAATTTTCACCTGGATAAAGAAAATCCTGTCGTCAAACATTTCT
>JBDTTM010000391.1:0-4084 GCA_039930605.1 Bacteroidota bacterium | reverse complement strand
AAATACGTGTTGTTATACTGGCTGCTGCATTGTAGTCGAATGCATTCGCAAATTTTTTCACTTCAAAGGTGTCAGGATCTTCTGTGACTGCATTATACTCGTACCTCACAGTTTTGAAAAACATCCTGTCTGTAAGACTTAATGTTGGCGACAACGAGAGGTATTTCAGCAGCTTAAATGAAGTGGAAATCGGAAGCGTATGAATAATACCATTATGCAGATTTTCCAACGTTTCTTTTTCAAAGAGCAATGAATCTTTTGTCTGTACATAGTTGGTTGCCTGCATCTGGTAATAGGTTCCGATCTTTTCATACCATCTCGGGGCTCCGGTTATATTTTTTCTGCCGAAAGGAGTTATGCGGGAAATGCCAAAGTTGATGGAGGGTAGCGTTACGTTGATATCATGCGTGTATGTATTCTGCGTGTGACTTGCACCCACACCGAAGGTAACAGGGGATTCAGGGAAAGTCTGTGAATAAAGAATGGAGGATTGGAATGTATTGGAAAGAAAATTTGCAGCAGAGGTAATTGTATTCCTGTAATAATTACTCGTCCCGGCATTCACGCTGGCGCTGAAACTGCTGTTCGGCTTGGCTTTCGGGTCCTGCGAATGTGTCCAGTTTAAATGGTAATCTTCAAGTCTCGCATAATCTGGCAGTTCTTTTTCACTCGTAATGGTGCGCGAATAACTTACATGAAAATTGCCCCTGTAATGATATCGGTTTGCATAAACGCTGCTCAGATCAAGTGTGTAGCTTCCTTTGGTGTACAAGTCAGTGGTAAGAGCAAGGTTGAGATAATCATTCAGTCCCAGGTAATACCCGAGGTGCTGGAAATAAAAACCCCGCTGAACAGACTCACCGAAGGCAGGAAAAATAAGACCCGAACTTCTTCCTTTTTTATTCGGAAAAAATCCGAAAGGAATGAAAAGGGGAGTTGGAATTTCTTCAATAGTAAGAAAGGCAGGACCTGTTACTATTTTGTTGTTGCTGATTACTTTTAGCCTCCGTGCACTGATCGCGTAGTGTGGCGTGTCATTTTCGCAGGTGGTATACTGCCCGTTCCTGATGTAAAAATTATTATATGGATCCTTCTTCACAACCTCACCATGAATATATCCTTCTCCTTCTTTGGTGATCACATAAGAGATTTTTCCTTTTTTAGAATTGAAGTTATACCTGATTGCGTTGCTTTTAAACTCCTGTGCACCCTGGGAAAAATGAGGCTTGCCTATCAGTTCACCGGTCGTATCTACTGTTCCCTCAGCATAAATTTCTTTTTTATCGAAATCAATTTTGATAAAATCAGCAGTCAGGTGCAGGTCTTCATAATCAACAACAGCCTCACCAAATAAATACACGAGTTCGTTTTCCACATCTACCCGCAGGGAATCCCGGGAATGGTATTTCACTTTAGATTTAAGGGATTCTGTATCAACAGTAGTATCACCTGCTAAACTGAAGGTGTCTGTTTTGTTCGTCAATGAATCATTCTTTTGAATGGTACCATGAACTGCCGCAGGCGTATCTGGCATCAAAGGTTCCGGCAAAAGAAGTGTGGTGTATTCGGGAAACGGTTCCGTGTCGGCTGAAATAAATAACCCCGCGCTGTCGTTTACAGGCACAAGTGAGCCAACACAGTTGTGTTGAAAAAGGGAACACCATAGGGCTGCCAACAAAGGCAGGATAGTTGTTAATTTACATTTCAATCTTCCGATACAAGTCATTTGATGGTCTTCAAAAGTAGAAAATTACTTTCGCGAAAAGGTTTTGCCCGAACTATACTTTTCAGTATCGTATTCCTGGTAGTTTCTTCGTTCCAGTTTCCCGCTCAACATTATACGCTTACAAGGGTCTGTATCGATGCCGGACATGGCGGCCACGACACCGGATGCATTGGCGGAAAGGTAAAGGAGAAGGATGTTGCGCTGGGAATAGCGCTGAAGTTGGGGAAATACATTGAAGATCATTTTCCGGAAGTAAAAGTCATCTATACGCGCAAAACGGATGTGTTTGTCGAACTCCATGAACGGGCGGCAATTGCCAACAACGCAAAGGCAGATCTTTTTATTTGTGTGCATTGCAATAGCGCCTGTTACCGGGATAAGAAGAAAAAGAAGGATGTCTGTAATGATGAGACTAACGGGGTGGAAACCTGGGTGATGGGATTGCATAAATCAGAAGCAAACCTGGAAGTAAGTAAGCGGGAAAATGAGGTGGTGCTTTTAGAAAAGGACTACAACAAAAAATATGACGGATTTGACCCGAATTCTCCGGAAGCGAATATAATTTTCTCGCTGTACCAGAATGCCTACCTGGACCAAAGCTTAAAAATGGCTTCTCTTGTTCAGAATGAAGTTGTGAAAAAAGGCAGGGAAGAACGTGGAGTGAAGCAAGCGGGTTTCCTGGTGCTTTTCAAAACCTATATGCCAAGTGTTTTAATCGAAACGGGATTTCTAACCAACGCATCAGAAGCTAAATTCCTGAGCAGTGAAAAAGGGCAGGATTCCATGGCGCGTTCTTTTTTTGAGGCCTTTAAATCTTATAAGTCATCTGTGGAATCAGGTGAAACCGGCAATGGAGAGAACAGGATTCCAGCGAAAGCTGAATCTGATAATGAAGTTGAAGCCAAAGCCGATCATGCAAATGACTCTTATACTAAGGATAAAAATAACAGCGGAGTTTCTGCTCCTGAAACACTACCAGGTAACAACCAGAAGAAAACCTCCGGAACTTCTGAGCCAAGATATATAGGAAAACAAAAAACAGCTGCCGAACGTTCGGAAAAGGAGTCAATTTATGAATTTGCTGTCCAGGTTGTTTCATCTTATGAGAAACTGAAATCCGGGGATAGAAAATTCCGGGGACAGAAAAGTTTCATTGAAGAAAATGACAATAGTTTATATAAATATACAACACAACATTGTTTAACATTTGATGTTGCACTTGAATTACAGAAAAAAATGCAGGACGCCGGCTTTACTGATGCCTTTGTAGTCGCATATAAATCAAATAAGCGGATACCATTGAAACAGGCAAGGGATGAAATGAAGGGCGCGCAATAATTTCCTTTGTACATTCGCGGCAAAATCTGAACGGCAATAATTTTATGAAGATCAATAAGGAAGTACGGGTAGGTATCATTGTGTTCTCGGCCATTGCGCTTTCTTTCTGGGGACTGAACTACCTCAAGGGGCAGGACATATTCACCTCACAAAAGGCCATCTATGCGGTGTACAACAGGGTTGATGGCTTGCTGCCTTCTAACCTGGTACAGGTGAATGGCTACAAGATCGGATTTGTAAAAACGATCACCCTCATGCCCGATCATTCGGGGAGGCTTGTGATATCAATGCATATCAAAAGTGAACTTAAAATACCACGAAATTCACGCGCAGAAATTTTCAGTACTGATTTTTTAGGTACCAAAGCAGTTCAGCTTATTTTTGGTGATAGCAAAGAAGATATACAGGATGGAGATACACTTCTTTCAAGTGTACAGGCCAGTTTGACGGATGAAGTAGGTGCGCAGGTTGCCCCGATCAAACAAAAAGCCGAGAACCTGTTGGCTTCTCTTGATTCTGTGGCGGCTGTATTTCGTGAGGTGTTTAACCAGGAAACGAAGTTGAACCTGAAGAAATCCTTTCAGAGTATTTCCAGGGCTTTAAATTCGATCGATAACATTGCAACAACAGTAGATACCATGCTCGGTAGGAAAAATGGACGGATTAAATTGTTGCTTGAAAATCTTGAATCGATTACCGGCAACATAAAAAATCACAATCAGCAGATAGGCGAAGTGATAGATAATTTTTCCGGAATCAGTGATACGCTCCGCAAAGCAAATCTCTCAGAGACTATTCTAAACCTGAAAACTACGCTGGAGAAAACGTCTTCCATCTTTGACAAAGTGAACAAAGGGGAAGGAACACTAGGTCTGTTGGTGAATGACGACAGCTTGTATATGAACCTGAATAATACGGCACATAGCCTGGATGCGCTTGTGAAAGACCTTAATAACAACCCGAAAAAATATGTACACTTCTCTATGTTTGGAGGAAGTAGGAAGTAGGAAGTAGGAAGTA
>JBDTTM010000390.1:0-4103 GCA_039930605.1 Bacteroidota bacterium | reverse complement strand
ATGCTGTGGCAACCATCGGTACTTTTGATGGCGTACACGCCGGCCATGAGCAGATTATTTCACGCCTTTGCGAACTGTCCCGAAAGGAAAATGGTGAAAGTGTAGTGCTTACTTTTTTTCCACATCCCCGGATGGTACTTCAGCCGGACGACAACAACCTGAAACTGCTTACTACGATGAGTGAGCGGATTGAGCTATTGAAAAAACTCGGTGTTGACCATCTCATTATTCAGCCATTTGACAAGGAATTCAGCCGCCAGACTGCAGTTGAATTTGTGCGCGACATCCTGGTGAATAAGATCGGAACAAAGACGCTTGTGATAGGTTATGATCATCACTTCGGACGGAACCGCGAAGGATCATATAAAGACCTGGAGGAGATGTCGCCCATTTATGGTTTCCGACTGGAGGAAATTCCAAAGCAGGTAATCAACGAACTAGCCGTGAGTTCTACAAAAATCAGGAATTCACTGTTGACCGGAGATGTGAAAACAGCGAACAATTTACTCGGACACGATTTCACACTGATGGGGAAAGTTGTGGATGGCGACAAAATCGGCCGCACACTTGGTTTCCCTACTGCAAACATCAGTATCGCAGAACAATATAAATTGATCCCGGCTACCGGTATTTATGCAGTACTCATAAAAGTTGGCGAAGAAATATTTAAAGGGATGTTATATATCGGCTACCGACCAGTTGTGCATGGAAAAACGTTGAGTGTGGAGGTGAATATTTTCGATTTTAACAAAAATATTTACAACGATAATATCACAGTATTTTTGAAAGCACGCGTGCGGGACGATATTCACCTCAGCAGCCTTGAAGAATTAAGGAAAAAGATGACGGAGGACAGGATTGTTGCAACAAAATTGCTTGCCTGACGTTATTGATAGGAATTTTCCGGGATTTTAACCAATAGTTCGTGTTGCATAAATATCTTCTCATATTATTTTTTTTTACGACTCAGTTTGTGAAGGCGCAGGATGAGCCATCTGTGCAATTAATCGATGACACCAATTATATTTACCGAAGCATCAGTGTTGCGATGCTGAATCCGGATAAAGTTTTTCGACTCAATCTAAGCAAGACAAAGCTCAAAGAAATTCCAGCAGATGTTTTTAAATTGAAAAACCTGCGTGAACTGGATCTCAGTAAAAACAGGCTTGACTCAGTACCCATTGCAATAGGGCAATTGACCAATCTTACTTCATTGAATATCTCAGGCAATAACCTGGAATTACTTCCGGATGAAATCGGAAAGCTGTCGAATCTTACCTATCTCAATTTAAACAGGAATAAAATTGTGGCATTGCCATCAACAATCGGTGGTCTCACCAACCTGGAGATATTGGAACTTTGGGACAATGAGCTTTCCGGAATTCCGGACCAAATAGGAAACTTAAAAAAGTTAAAGGCGCTCGAGCTACGTGGAATTCTTTTCAGTGAAGATGAAGCAGCGCGGATAGATTCGCTCCTCCCGAATACGAAGGTTTTTATGTCGCCAACGTGCAACTGTAAATTTTGAGATAATTCTTTATTCCGCGAAGAGTTTACCGAATCACCAGTTTCCGAATCTCTTTTTCAGTACTGTTTTCTGCCGAGAGAAAATAAATGCCGGCTTTCAGGTGAGAAAGATCTAGCTGCTGCATGTTGTCTGCTGACAGTTGTGTGCGGACAATAATTTCACCTATTGCATTTGTTACAAGGATGTTTGAGTACTTGTATTTATCCGCAAATAAAATATTAAAGATGCCATCTTCGCTTGGATTCGGATACAGAATAAATTCTTCAGGTTGCGATTCCCGGAAACTTCCTGGTCTTGCGCTGCCGGCAAAAGGCATCGGGTTTGTTCCCGTCGTGAAACTCCAGATCGGTCCAGTCACGGTGCTTTCCCCGTCACTCACTGTTACATACCACTGGTAACAGGTATTCGGTGACAACCCGGTGTATGGGAAAGTTGTGTTGGCCCCGGAAGCGATTCCTGTATTTGTTCCGATCAATGTAAAAGGGGAGGCCGTAGATGACATATCATAATACACACTGAACTGGCTGTTGGCATCAGTTTCATACTGACCCAGGTAAGGAGAATATGTTTTAACAGAAATGCTGTTCGTGGAGGGAGAAAACCGCATGATGCGCATCCATCCGTCACCGCCCTGAGCGCGCGATTGGTAGTCGGCCATCCATGAATAAACGGTGTCACCATAAAAAGAATTGACGCGGCTTGATTCACCGGGAACGTGGGCGCCCAGCAGCAGGAAAAAATTCGGACAGACTTTCATCGTATTATATAAAAATAATCCCTGCGGTCCGAAGTTGCCATTGAGGTCAAGCAATGCATGTGTTCCAATGATCGCTCTCTTGGTTGGGTTTGCTTGAATCAATGACCTTCCCCAATTCAGCAATGCAATTGGAGGATTAGGATTGTACTCAAAATTGAGCATCATAAAATCTAGGCCGCTGGCAGAGAAGTATGAATAATTGTTGTTGTTGTTCGAACCATAATGTCCACCATAATAAGGGCGGCCGCTGAAACGGGAACTTCCGAAATACTGGTTGTACAATGCAGTAGTTCCATTCGGATTATTCACTGGCGTCTGGTCATGATTACCCACATTCAACGCATACGGAATTCCAAAAGTGAGACCTGTTGTTCCGGGGTTCTCAATAATTTTTTGTGCGGTGTCTACACGCTTCCATTCATTTTGATCATTGTCTCCATCTTCAACGCAATCTCCAAGTCCTTCCACAAACACAATATTGTCGCTCACTAAATGATTGACGATCCAGGTCATTTGTGCTTTGTAGATAGCAGTCGTTCCTCCATTCAGCATGGAAGTATAATATTGTGTATCGGGAATTCCGATTACTGTAAAGTCAGCTCCACCTGTAGGCGGGCAGGGCCGTGCATAATATGCAACTGTAAGAGTTCCTGCTTCCGGGTCTGTTACATTAACCTGGAGATTGGTGGTGAGGTTGGTATTCGTGGCATTGTTTGAAGGTGAAACCAATACCGGTTGGTTGGGAGGAAGATTTACTGTGATCGCATTGAAAGGTGCGCCGGTAGTCCAGTACCAGTTGTTGCTTGTAACGGTTCCATTTGCAGCACTCACTGAACTGTCGTTAACAAGGATACCACAGGCTTCGTTCAATCCCCACCGTGCAACCATTCCGGATTGCGTGGTGCTGAGCTGTGTATTGATCGTAGCCTGGATAGCAGCCTGGGTGCGGGCTACATTCCAGATGCGCACTTCATCTATTCTTCCCTGGAAAAAGCCGGAAGCAACATTGGTGGAATTCAAAGCGGATCCAATGGATACAGGTTGTATGCTGGCAGATTGCGCAATGCGGTTTACTGTTAGAGATGCCTCTACATTTCCATCAAGAAAAATCCGAAGCACACTTGCATTATATGTAACTCCTACATGATGCCATGTATTATTTGCAATTGTTGTCGTCCCCGTTAACGGATGGTTTGCTCCCGGGCTTGCGCTGCCGGAACCTTCTTCGAAATCTGCAACCAGTTTTCCGGAACTGTTGATGCCCAGGAAATAATTCAAATCCCTTGTATTACCTTCTGATTCATCTCTTCCTTTGGCAATGATCGGCTGAGCAGTAACTCCTCCTGAACCTGTGCTAACTGTTGATCCCGCACCGGTCATATAAATCCATGCTTCAAGCGTGAATTGCTGCAGTCCAAGTGCTCCCGGATTTCCAAACGTTACATAAGCATTCGTGCCGCCAAAGTTCAGTGCGCAATTCGATGCTGTTGTAATCGGAGAAAAAGAAGTTCCTGTTGTCCAGGAAGGACTATTGATCAATGCACCATTTACACCTGGAGCGCTGCCGGTATTCGCTGCTGTCGCGCCATTCCCGTCATTCAATCCCCACCTGCCTACGAGTCCGGCTGCTGAGGTAATCTGTTGGGTCATGTTGGTTACAATCGTTGCCGGTGACAAAGCAGTGTTCCAGATTCTCACTTCATCCATTGAGCCTTTGAAATAGCCATCAGGAATTCCAAGTGAATTCACAGCCGAGCCAATGCTTGCCTGTTGGATGCTTGCTGCCTGCGGCAGGTGATTGATTACTAAAAATTTTTC
>JBDTTM010000389.1:0-4116 GCA_039930605.1 Bacteroidota bacterium | reverse complement strand
ATGGCAGGACCGTTTATTCTCCGCTCTTTGGTGGGGTTTATTGGGATGCGCAAAATGTTTTGCAGGAAGACATTAAACAGATTGAAGTGATCAGCGGACCAGGTGGATCTTTATGGGGAGCCAACGCTGTGAATGGAATTGTAAATGTGATAAGTAAAACTGCAAAGGAATCGCAAGGACTGTATGCGTCTGCTGCGGGCGGATTTCAGCCACGGGATTTTGGCGCTATCAGGTATGGCTCGCACATCGACACCACACTTTATTACAGAGTGTATGCACAGCGATTTGATTTTAACAACACAACACTGAACGGAGGAATAGATGCCAAAGATGCTTGGAATATGTCGCAAGGTGGCTTCCGCATGGATTATTATCCAGGTTCGAAAAACACTTTTACCTTTCAAGGCGATTTGTATAAAGGCAAAGAAGATGATTCCGCAAGCACGTATATTAATGGGCAAAACATGCTCGGGCGCTGGACTTATAATTATTCTGAGAATTCAAACTTTGCCGTCCAGGCATACTATGACCGTACCTACCGGAATATTACCCGCCAGGTATTCAAAGATGAACTGAATACTTTCGACATAGATCTGCAACACAATCTCTCTACCGGAAAAAGAAATAAGTTTGTTTGGGGTCTGGGATACAGGTTGGATGCAGATAACATTAGCAATATTACAAACAGCATTTTACCTGCTGTGAAAACACTGCACCTTTTCAGTGGCTTTTTACAGGACCAGTTTACAATTATCGCCAACCGTCTTGACCTGACCTTAGGAACAAAGGTGCTGCACAATGATTATACTTCATTCGAATTGCAACCAACTGTCCGCCTTGCTTATACACCGAATTCGAAAAACACGGTCTGGGCTTCTGCTTCCCGCGCGGTAAGAACTCCAAGCCGTTTCGATGGAGACAATCCGTCATCTCCTGATTTTGATTCTGAAGTTTTAATTGCGTATGAACTTGGATATCGTGTGCGACCGGCAAAAAATATACTGCTTTCCCTCGCCACTTATTACAACAACTACAATAACCTGAGAAGCATAGATTCATCCGCAACCCCACCTCCAACATTTTATTTCGGCAATCACCTTGAGGCCAATACTTACGGAATTGAGTTCTCGGCAAATGCCGTCCTCCTCCCCTGGTGGAAATTACGCGGAGGTTATACCTGGCTTCATGAAGAATTCGAAACAACTTCGCCTATCACCTATCCGTTAAGTAAATATATTGAAGCTATTGATCCATCAAATCAATTCCTGGTTCAATCGCTGATGGACATCGGAAAACATTTCCAGTTTGATGGAACTGCGCGTTATGTGGATGCCCTTCCCCAGGCAATCACGCAGCCTGCCGTACCTGCCTATTTTACTTTTGACCTTCGTTTTGCATTTATCTATAATTGGATTACCGTTTCCGTGACCGGTACAAACCTCGCGCAAGAAAATCACGGCTCATCCGGCTCGGTTAAAATTCCGCGAAGCGGATTTGCAAAAATTTCTGTAATATTTTGATAATCGTTTCACGACATATCAAAACATTGATAGGCATTTCAGTTAAATCGATTTGTTGTTGTTTGCTATTGCTTCTTTTTTCAGGAAGCACAGCATCAGGCCAGCACACTGATGTGAATGAATACCAGGTAAAAGCGGTATTCCTCTACAACTTCACACAATTTATCGACTGGCCGGCTACATCATTCAATACACCTGAAGAACCATTTGTGATTGGCATCATCGGCGAGAATCCTTTCGGATTTTTTCTGGATGAAGTTATTGCCGGAGAAAAGTTCGGCACCCATCCGATCATTGTGAAGAAGTTCGAAGAAATACATGATATTTCGAATTGCCACATACTTTATATTAATTCAAGTGATGCAATTTGGGTAGGAAAAATTCTTTCATCCGTGTCTGACAAAAATATGCTGACGGTCAGTGATGCGCCGAATTTCAGTAAGGTGGGTGGCATGGTCCGATTCTTCACAGAAAACAAAAAGATACGTTTACAGATTAATGTCGAGCGTTCGAAAGCATCCCGGCTGAACATCAGCTCAAAGCTATTGAGTGTTTCTAAAACCAATTGACACGTTATTATGAAGCTGAAAGATGCTCCAATACAAAGGAAGTTTCTGAGAGTTATCATGCTCGCATGTTTTTCTGTGCTGATGCTTATTGTATCAGCATACCTGGTGTTGGAATTTTATTCATTCCGCAAAGCTGCACATAATAACATTCTGACTTTAGGTGAAGTGATTGCATCCAATAGTTCAGCGGCACTTGCTTTCGATAGCCAGAAAGATGCCAATGAAATTCTGAGTGCGCTCAAAGCCAATCCAAATATTACTGCTGCCTGCCTTTATGATAAGTATGGAAAAATATTCGCTTCTTACCCGGCTGATTTGAATACCGGTAATTTACCGCCATCCCCCGGAGAAGTTGGATATTATTTTGGCCACGGCTATATCAGAGGTTTCAGTAATGTGCTTCAGGAAACCAACAAAGTCGGAACACTTTATCTTGAATCTGATTTAAAAGCAATGTTTGAACAGCTCGGCCAGTATGCGCTTATCGGCTTGCTGCTAATGATAGGTTCATTAGTTGTTGCCTTCATTCTTTCAAGGCTTTTGCAAAAATCGATAACAGAACCGATCCTGGCTTTAGAGGAAACCGCAAAAGCCATTTCAGAAAAAAGAGATTATTCAGTGCGTGCCAAACAGTTCGGCAAAGATGAAGTTGGTGCTTTGACGAATGCATTCAACCATATGCTCACGCAAATTGAAAATCAGAATCGTGAAATCACTTCCTTCAACCAGAACCTGGAACTGAAAGTAAAAGAACGTACGAAGGCCTTGCAGGAACAAAATGATTTTATTGAAACGATTATTAATTCTTCTGTCGACCTGGTGGCCGTCTTTGATAAAGATTTGAATTACATCATGCTGAACAAACGAGCTGATGATTACTACCCGGTTAAAAGAGAAAATATCCTTGGACGGAATATCCTGGAAGTATTCCCTGAAATGGTATCCAGTTCCATGTATGAAAATCTGAAGAAAGCTTTGAATGGGGAATATGTACACGATTCAAAATACAGGTCTCCTATATTAAACCGTTCATTTGAAAATTATTACCTGCCATTAAAAGACAAAGACGATAAAGTGTATGGCGCACTGGCAATCGGGCATGACATTACCAATATTATAGAGGCCAATGAACAACTGGAAAGTTTGAATGCGGAATTATTGAAATCAAACCGTGACCTGGAGCAGTTTGCCTATGTTGCAAGTCACGACCTGCAGGAGCCGTTAAGAAAAATACAGACATTTACACAGCTTATTGATGGACATATTACAGATGTTGAAAAACAAAAAATCTATCACCTGAAAATTTCGCAGGCTGCATCCAGGATGCAAAGCCTCATACAGGACCTGCTGAGTTTCTCGCGCATATCCAAGTTGGAAGAGGCATTCACTGATGTGGACCTCAACTTTGTCCTGGAAAATCTGAAGAGTGATTTTGAATTGATCATTCGGGAAAAAGACGTTGTCATTCATCACACGAAACTGCCGGTGATCAAAGGAATCCCACTGCAACTTTCGCAATTGTTTTCAAACCTCATTAATAATTCAATAAAATACAACAACCGCAAACCGGTCATCGATATCTTTGTAAGAAAAATGAGCTCAGAAGAAGTAATGGAATTCCCAAAACTGAATAAATCATTAACCTATTTCCAATTTGATTTCGCTGATAATGGGATTGGGTTTGAACAGGAATTCAGTGAACGGATATTTAATATTTTCCAACGCCTGCACGACAAGCAAACATTTAGCGGGACAGGCATCGGCCTGGCTATCTGTAAAAAAATTATTGAGAACCACCAGGGAATTATTTTCGCCCATGGTATTCCGAATGAAGGTTCAAAATTTACGGTTATCCTTCCTGCCTGAGTTTCCTGACAGAAATGTAACCATACAATTTACTTAGCTGCATCAACCCGTTTTAAGAACAGGGTAAAATTTTTCTCATTTGAGAAACGCAGTTTCCTCACTGGTGCGGTGTTCGAATCCATCGTCATGTATTTTTTTATTACGACGCTTAACAATCGGAT
>JBDTTM010000388.1:0-4127 GCA_039930605.1 Bacteroidota bacterium | reverse complement strand
TAATCACTTAATCACTTAATCACTTAATCACTTAATCACTTAATCACTTAATCACCTAATCACTATCCAACATGTCAACGCTCCGATTCCGCGCTCTTGAAACAATGCTCTCGCGCACAGCTGTAAAGTATTCACCTCCCTCAATAAAAGTGAGTGATTTCTTTGGTGTCAATGTCTTTCATTATGATGCCATGGCCAAATATCTTCCTAAGGAGGCGCTGAAAGCAGTGAATGCTGCTATTAACGCAGGTGAAAAAATTGACCGCAAGGCAGCCGACCTGGTTGCAGTGGGTATGAAAGAATGGGCCACCAGTAAGGGCGCAACGCATTACACACACTGGTTTCAGCCGCTTACGGGATTGACAGCAGAAAAGCATGATGCCTTCTTCGACATCCATGACGGCAAAGCGATTGATACATTTTCGGGTAATGCATTGGCACAACAGGAGCCCGATGCTTCAAGTTTTCCAAGCGGAGGTATCCGCAATACTTTTGAAGCGCGTGGATACACAGCATGGGATTTGAGTTCCCCGGCTTTCATCATGGAAAGTTCAAATGGAAAAACGCTTTGCATACCAACCGTTTTCGTTTCCTATACGGGTGAAACACTCGATTACAAAGCCCCTTTGTTAAAGGCATTGCATGTTCTCAATGAGGCTGCAGTAGATGTGTGCCAGTTGTTTGATAAAGACGTCACGAAAGTTTTCGCAACATTGGGAGTTGAACAGGAATATTTCCTGGTGGATACAGCACTTCTCAATTCCCGTCCCGACCTATATATTACAGGCAGGACATTGTTCGGGCATTCTCCAGCAAAAGGACAGCAGCTGGAAGACCATTATTTCGGAAGTATTCCCGAACGCGCTTATGCATTTATGCTGGACTTTGAAACGGAGTCTTATAAACTTGGCATTCCGCTGAAGACGCGTCACAATGAAGTTGCGCCGAGCCAGTTTGAGTGTGCGCCGGTATTTGAAGAAATCAACCTGGCCGTTGATCACAATGCCTTGCTGATGGACCTCATGGAAAAAGTTGCACGCAGGCACAATTTCAAAGTGTTGTTGCATGAAAAACCGTATGCAGGAATTAATGGCAGCGGCAAGCACAACAACTGGAGCATGAGCACGAATACAGGCAAGAACCTGCTTTCACCAGGTGGGAATCCGAAGAGCAACCTGATGTTCCTTACTTTCTTCATCAACACAATCAAAGCAGTGCATGAACATGCTGATTTGCTCAGGGCAAGTATTGCTTCCGCAAGTAACGATCACCGTTTGGGAGCGAATGAAGCACCTCCTGCTATCATGAGTATCTTCCTTGGCGGCCAGCTTACAAAAGTTCTTGAAGAGATCGAGAAAAGTGTAGGCGATAAAAAGATGAGCCCGGAACAAAAGACTGCATTGAAATTAAACATCGGTAAGATTCCGGAAATTTTACTGGACAATACAGACCGTAACCGAACTTCCCCATTTGCATTCACTGGAAACAAATTTGAGTTTCGCGCAGTTGGTTCATCTGCCAATTCATCGAATTGCATGATGGTATTAAATACGATCATGGCCAACCAGCTCAAGGAATTTAAAGTTGAAGTAGATGCTTTGATAAAAAAGAATGTGAAGAAAGACGAGGCCATCCTGAAAGTGCTCCGTCAGTATATTGTTTCATCTAAGAACATTCTATTTGAAGGAAATGGTTATGGTGACGAATGGTTGCGCGAGGCGAAAAAACGAGGGTTGAGCAATATTACCACTACGCCACCGGCTTTGGATGCTTTTGTATCCAAAAAATCACTGGCCCTTTTTGTACAGAATAACATTTTCAGTCACAGAGAGGCCGCAGCCCGTCATGAGATCATGCTGGAAACCTATATCAAAAAGCTACAGATTGAAGCCCGTGTGATGGGTGATCTTGCCATTAATCATATTATTCCGGCTGCCATCAAGTACCAGACAACGCTTGCAGAAAATGTGGAAGGGCTAAAAGACATTGGCATGAAAGCAGATGCTTTTGCTACACAGATTACGATGATAAAGGAAATAAGCGAACACATCTCCATCATTTATACTGAAGTAGCTGCCATGATTGACGCACGCAGGAAAGCCAACAAGATTGAGCATGCAAGAGACAAAGCAATTGCCTATTGCGATAAGGTGAGACCGTATTTCGAAACCATCCGTGAGCATGTTGACAAGCTTGAAATGATTGTGGACGATGAAATGTGGCCGCTTGCCAAATACAGGGAACTGGTGATGATCAGGTAATTGGTTAACAATTTATATGGCCGCAGATTTACAGACGGAAGTTGTGAATCTGCGGCTTCTTTTTTCTACTAAATCCAATTGTGGATATCCTCGTAATTAAACCTGATTAATCACTTTCATTCCTTTCACAGGTGAGAAATTATTTTTTCCTTTGTGGGATAACCTTTTGACCCATAAATAACTGATGAAAGTTTTAAAATTCATTCCGGCAGTTTTTTTATTTTTTATCTGCACCAACACTTTTGCGCAACGGGGCGTGACCTATATGGCTGACAAAGCCTTTGAGAGTGGTGATTATTATGACGCCATCACACTTTACAAGAAAGCATACACCAAGGAAAAGAATAAGGCCAAAAAAGCAGAGGTGATTTTTAAGGTGGCTGAATGTTACCGCCACACCAATGATTTTAAAAACCAGGAAGTATGGTATGGAAAAGCTGTAAAAGCCAAGATTAAAAATCCCAATGCCGTTTTATTCCTCGCCAATGCATTGAAATACAACGGTAAATATGATGAGGCCATCATTCAGTTTGAGGCCTATAAGAAATTAAATGCAATGGACCCGGCAGGAGAATTGGGTGTTCAGTCATCTACACAGGCGCAGAAGTGGAAGGACCGCCCTACGCGGTTTAAAGTTGAAAACATCGCACCTATCAATACAAAATATGCTGACTTCGGTGCCACCTATTCAAACAAAGACAAACGGCACATCATTTATACTTCTGCCCGTGTGGAAGCGATGGGAAAAAATGATGATGGTGGTACAGGTGAAAAATTTCAGGATCTCTTTGAAGCAACTGTAGACAAGAAAGGAAAATGGAGCGCGCCCAAGCCATTGCTTGAACCCATCAACACCACTGACAATGATGGCGCAGCAACGCTAAGTGCAAAAGGGGATGACATGTATTTTACCCGTTGTATTTTTGGAAAAGGTGCTACAGGAATTTGTGATATATATTATTCAAGAAGGAAAGGACAAACATGGGATGAGCCGAAACTATTGAAGCTTGGTCCAGACAGTATCGTAGTGGGTCAACCCAGTTTGTCGGCAGATGCGCAACAATTATATTTTGTTTCCAATATGCCCGGCGGCCAGGGAGGTTACGACATCTGGATGTGCAACTGGGATAAGGCAAACAACAAATGGGGAACTGCAACCAACCTGGGGTCAAAGATCAATACAGAAGAAGATGAAATGTTTCCGTTCATCGCAGGAGACGGCATCCTTTACTTTTCGAGTAAGGGCCATATCGGAATGGGAGGATTGGATATTTTCAGATCCAAGATGAGTGGCAGCACCTGGGATGAACCGGTGAACCTGAAATATCCTGCCAATACTTCTTCAGATGATTTTGCATACATCAGTGATGAAACAGGGGAAACAGGTTTTCTCAGTTCCAACCGTGAAGGAGGAAAAGGCAATGATGATATTTATAAATGGACCTTGCCACCACTGGTATTTACTGTTTCAGGAAAAGTATTTGATGCAGACAGCCATGCTAATATTGAAGGTGCGCGCATTGAAATCTTTGCCAGCGATGGAAGTAACATCCCATACAACACGGACAAAACCGGCGCTTATAAATTTGATCTGAAACCGGAGACTGATTACAAGCTCGTAGCTACAGTTCCAAGTTACCTGAGCAAACAATATGAGTTAAGTACAAAAGGGCTCGAAAACTCAAAAGATTTTATCGGGGATTTTGACTTTGCTTTGAAATCAACATTGAAAGCAATTGAACTTCCAAACATTTTATATGATCTCGGAAAATGGGACCTTCGTCCTGAATCCAAAAAAGCACTTGACGGATTGATACAGATCATGAATGACAATCCTACAATTGTTATTGAACTGGGTTCTCATAC
>JBDTTM010000387.1:0-4134 GCA_039930605.1 Bacteroidota bacterium | reverse complement strand
TCCTACATGTTCTATCACAGGCAACAACTTCTGTTCAGGTGGAAGCAGTCAGCTTTGCGCACCGGCAGGAATGTCTAACTACACATGGAGTAATGGCGCGCATACACAGTGTATCACAGTAACAGCAGCCGGTACTTATTCAGTAACTGTTACGAACGCAAGCGGATGCACCAGTTCATGCAGCAAATGCATCACAGTAAGTGCACCTCCTACATGCAGCATCACCGGTACCAGTGCAATCTGCTCAGGTGGTTCTTCCCAGCTTTGTGCACCTTCAGGAATGTCTTACTACACATGGAGCAATGGCGCGCATACACAGTGCATCACTGCAACATCAGCAGGCACATATACAGTTACGGTTACCAATGCAAGCGGATGTACAAGTTCATGCAGCAAATGCATCACTGTAAGTGCACATCCTACATGTACGATCACAGGTTGTGGTTCTTCAATCTGCCAGGGACAATCAGCACAGCTTTGCGCACCTGCAGGAATGTCATCGTATACATGGAGCACCGGCGCTCATACACAATGTATCACTGTTAGCGCAGTAGGATGTTATACCGTAACTGTTACAAACAGCGGTGGATGCACTTCTTCTTGCAGCAAGTCAATTGCAGTAAGTACGCTTCCAACTTGTACCATCACAGGTAATTCTTCATTCTGCTCAGGCAGCTCCACACAATTGTGTGCACCTGCAGGAATGGCAAGTTACCATTGGAGCAATGGAGCAACTACACAGTGCATCACTGTTACAAGTGCAGGAACCTACACCGCTACCATCACAAACAGCGGAGGATGCAGCAGCATTTGCAGCAAGTGCATTACAACAACAGCACATCCGGTTTGTGCAGTAACAGGTAACCTGGTTATCTGTAACGGACAAACAACACAGTTGTGCGCAACCGGAGGATACAGTAACTACCATTGGAGCACAGGTGCTACAACTCAGTGTATCACAGTTGCCACTGCAGGTACATATACTGTAACTGTAACCAATTCGGGTGGTTGTACAAGTGCATGCAGTGCTTGTGTGACACATACAGCAGCAAGAGAGATTCAGCCGGTTGGACCAACAACTACTACAATCTCTGGAATTGAGTCTTCTGTTTATCCGAATCCTTTTGTAACGACTACTACTATCGAATTCCAATCTGCAGCAAGCAGCACACGCGGCCTTGTTCAGATCTACTCAATGGACGGAGCACTTGTTGCTACAGTCTTTGACGGAGAAGTGGAGGCAGGTAAGATTTACCTCGTGAAATGGAACGCTCAAGTAGCTGAAGGACTTTACCTGTACCGCATTACATGCGGAGACGAAGTGAAGACCGGACGCCTGAGCCTGGTAACAGAATAATAGCTAGATAATCTTTAACTAATAAATAGAAGAGACCGCTCCTGAATGGGGGCGGTCTCTTTTTGTTTGGAGGCATTGCTGAATAATCGATATGAAGTAGCTATCCAGGATTGAATGCAATCATTCTTTCGAACGTGTCGAACATTTCAGCGTTATTGCCATTGGCAGACAAATCCTAAATGAAAGCACTCTTTACAAATTAGGTAATTGGGCTTATGGTTTTTACCTTTATAAGATAATTTCAAAAAATGAGTTTGTGGGCATTGGAAAATTTACAGATTTTCATTAATATATTTCATAAAAAAAAGTTACTACTAACCTTTTTAGCTATTTGTCCGAGTATAATTTATGCCCAACGTTATGGTTGCAATTGGATTGGGGGGTTTGACAGTTGGGCTGGGTATCCTTGGGGAAATACTGTTTTGAATTTTACAGATACTTCTGTGAATGTTCTGAATCATCCAACTGACATGAACTTCTTCAGATCTTGTTCAATAATTTCTGATTCTGCTGGAACTATTCTTTTTTATACCAATGGTGTTTATATAGCAGATGCATCTGATGACACCATGCAAAATGGCAGCGGATTAAATCCGAGTACTTATACTTCTAGTCTGTTTGAAGATGGATTAGGACTTCCTCAGGGGAATTTAATTATCCCAGGTGATTCAGCTGCTAATGAATATTATTTATTCCATGTAACATTAGATGATATTCAAGGATCTGCCGGTCAGCCAATTAATTTCTATCGTAGTACAATTGATATTTCTCAAAATGGTGGTTTAGGATCTGTCATTAATAAAAATGAAATTATTTTCAGTGATACTTTAATCGCTGGGGAGATTACAGCCGTTAAACATGCAAATGGCCGCGATTGGTGGTTGATTATGCAGAGATCGAATTCTAACGAATATATTTTACTATTAAAAACTCCATATCAAATTCTTGGGCCCTTCCGTCAATCAATAGGAGGCAACATTATATTTGGAAGCTCAGGTCAAGCAGTTTTTTCGCCAGATGGAAGTAGGTATGCCCATGGAAATGCTGAACTTGGAGGAGTTGATGTTTTTGACTTTGATCGTTGCACTGGCTTGTTTAGTAATTTCATTCATATTGTCAATAACGACACTTCTGCTATTGGAGTAGCATTTAGTAAATCTGGTCAATATTTATATGTCATAAGTTTTATAAAGATTTATCAGTATGATGTTACAGTTGCAAACATCCCAGCCTCAGAAATTGTTGTTGCTACATTTGATGGTTTTGCCGATCCTGGTCCGCCATTTTATACAACGTTCTATCTTGGAGCGTTGGCGCCCGACGGCAAAATTTATGTAAACACAAGCAACGGGACGAAATTTTTTCATGTGATTGAGGATCCGGATAGTCTTGGTGTTAATTGTCATGTGTCTCAACATGGGCTTGAACTTGCCGGCTATAACGTATTCTCGTTACCTAGTGTTCTGAATTATAATTTAGGACCACTAACAGGCAGTAATTGTGATTCTCTCACTCTATTTACAAATGAAATAACCTTTGATGCAACCGCGATTATTTATCCGAATCCTTCAAATGGAAAAATTATCTTTTTAAAATGCGATTCTCCTTTTGCACATAAAGGAAAATTGGAAATATTTAATGTTTATGGAATTAATGTTTGTGATCTTTTAATTGGTCAAACAAATCCAGTTCAGGAAATATTTCTTCCGGATTTGACCAATGGAATTTATAATGCCAGAATATTATTTAATAATGATATAGAAAATATTAAGTTCATAGTTCAAAAGTAATGAAGTGTATAATTGACGAGCCTTGCACCTTCCGAATACATCAAAGCGGAATGAAGAATCTCAGGAATGCAAATTGATACTCTACTTTTTCCTTTGAAATATTTTATACACAGATTTTTTTTTAGAATATATCTCACAAAAAAAAGCATCCCGTTCCCGGAATTCTTTCTTAAAAAATATCCAATCATTTTTTGACACGTTACCAAATTAAATGTAAATAAAACAGCCGCTGCTCTTTACGAACAACGGCTGTTTCTGATAACTGTTAACTGATAACTGTTAACTGTTAACTTTCTTTTTCTTAGTACCTGTATGTATCGGATTTAAACGGACCCTCAACAGCAACACCAATATATTTCGCCTGCTCTTCTGTAAGTTCGTCAATCTCAGCACCGATTTTCGAAAGGTGAAGCCTTGCCACCTTCTCATCGAGTTGCTTAGGAAGCGTATAAACCTTGTTCTCGTATTTCGAAGAGTTGGTCCAAAGTTCCAACTGGGCAAGGGTTTGATTGGTGAATGAATTTGACATCACAAAAGACGGGTGACCCATCGCGCAACCCAGGTTTACCAGGCGGCCTTCTGCAAGTACAATAATGTCCTTTCCATCGATTGTATATTTATCAACCTGTGGCTTGATAACATCTTTCGTCTTGCCATAATTGTTATTCAACCAGGCCATGTCGATTTCATTGTCAAAGTGCCCGATGTTGCAAACAACTGCATTGTGCTTCATCGCTTTGAAATGCCGGTCCAGGATAATGTTGTGGTTTCCGGTAGCAGTTACAATGATATCTGCCTCTTTTACTGCATCATTCATCTTCTTCACCTCATATCCTTCCATGGCTGCCTGTAAAGCGCAGATAGGATCAATTTCAGTAACGATGACACGAACCTTGGCTTCTTTCAAGGATTCAGCTGAACCCTTACCTACGTCTCCGAAACCAGCTACCACGGCTACTTTGCCGGCAAGCATCAAATCTGTTGCCC
>JBDTTM010000386.1:0-4143 GCA_039930605.1 Bacteroidota bacterium | reverse complement strand
ACTTAAACAGCCAAAAAATAATTCGATCGTAACAAATTATTCCGGAGTCATAGCCCCTCGGCATGGAGGCTATTCGCGCGGGCGAGAGGATCCCGAAAAATCAGGAAAGATATATCGATGTTGACTTTGCAATCCAACATTAATAGATTATAGCAATCAAAAAAGCCACCCCATATTCCGACGGGTCGGGATGGGATGGCTTTCGTTATTCTTTAACCTGGCCCTACTTCATCACGTACGAACTTGCTCCTGCAAGATTTCCGTCTACATACGCTTCTATCAGGTAGGTTCCGGCCGGGAACATTTTATCTTTCTGTTCTTCGTAAGGAATACAGATGTTTTGCTTTCCACCGGTATAACTCACGCTCGAACTTGCAGTGTAAAGCACTTCCTCCCCGCTTGCTGTCTTGAATGAATTACTTCCTTCACTTCTGTTACCCATTACCTTGCCGCCCGGCTCAGTAATCTTCAGGTATACGGTGCGCTCTCCCGTCTTGGCAATTTTGTTGTCAAGGATATCAAAACATATATTCAGCTTATGCGTGCGCTTAGCCATAGATGTTTCTACAAACTTCCCTGAGCCCCTGCGCTTGAAAGATTGTGTCTTGAAGTATTCTGCTTTCAACACAGATGCAGTATTCACCGTCGACTCCAGGTTCTTGGAAAGGTTCTCCACTGTGGAAGTCAACTGTTGCTTCTCTTCTGTCAGCTGCTTGTTGGCAGTCAGCAATGAGTCAATCTTGTTGAGGTATTCATCACGCAAAGCCTGCAAATCGCTCAACTGTTTCTTGAGTTCATCGTTCATGGCCATGGCATTCTTATTAGATCGGGTGATCTTCTTGATGTTCGCTTCCATATTGGTAATCTTGCCGTTGGCCTCATTCAACAAGCTGTCAAGATTGGCGGAGATCCCCTGGTATTTATTAAGCTCACTCTTGGTCTCCGAAAGCTCCTTCTCTACATTTACACGTTCAATAATGAGTGTGTCAACCTTTTCCTCGTAGGAATTGATTGTTGTAGTGTGGTTGCGCCACTGATAAATATTCAGTATCGCAGAAATTAAAAGTAAAACGATCCAAAGAGTGCCTTTACTCTTTTTTTGATCTTCATTGTTTTCCATTGGATTGGGTTATTTATAGTTAGGGTTATTGTAATGTAAATGTAATTCGCTGACGAAACGTTTAGCCGGTATACTATGGAAGTTGTTTAATTTCTTTTGAACAAGCCAAAAGTGGTTGGAGATGTTGGAAAAAAATTGGGGACGCCTGACGAGGGCGGCTTTATTTAATAGATGGTTTAGGGACTTTAGAACGAAAAACAAAAACATAGTGTTACAATGCTGAAAAAATAATTATATAATCTTACAATATTGGCATTGCACAAGTACCTTCATCAAAATTTTCAGTGATGAGCAAGCGGAAGAAAAAAGGAGAAAATCCATTCAGGACCTTTCTTGCCGGGGAATTGCAAAAGACCTTTGACCGGCACCCGAATAAAACATTCAATTACAAACAACTCACCCGGCTGATCGAGCCCCAGGCAATTGATTTTATCAAGAAACAGATTCCCGATTATGCTTTCATGGCAGGAATCAATGATGAGCTGAATGAAGGTGTGATCAGCATGCTGGGCGAACTTCATGCTAAAGGAGAACTCATTGAATCCGACCGCGGCAATTACAAGTTAAAGCCGCAACATGCGTACATGGAAGGGGTCATTGATATTAAAGCTTCAGGCGTCGCTTACCTGTTGAGCGAAAATGATGAAGACGATATTGAAATCGCCCCGCGAAACGTGAAGAATGCACTGAATGGCGACCGCGTGAAAATTTATCTCTATGCGCGCCACAAGCACAAACGCATGGAAGGCGAAGTAGTGGAGGTCCTGAAGCGTGCTAAAACAGAATTTGTAGGAAAGGTTCAACTCAGCGGCAAGTTCGCCTTCGTGGTTCCCGACAGTCCGAGAATGCTCGTTGATATTTTTATTCCTGAAGATAAGATCGGCAAAGCGATGCAGGGTCAAAAGGTGGTTGCTGAAATGATCGACTGGCCGAAAGGAGCCAAGAATCCTGTTGGAAGAATCAAAGCAGTGATCGGCTGGCCGGGAGACAACGATGTGGAGATGAATTCAATCCTCGCTGAGTTCGGATTTCCACTGGAATTTCCTGACCGCGTAGAAAAAGAAGCCGGAGCCATTGCAGAAAAAATTGATCCGAAAGAAATTGCGAAGCGCAAAGATTTCCGGTCGGTCACAACATTTACAATTGACCCGATCGACGCAAAAGATTTTGATGATGCATTGTCATTTCGCAAACTCGAAAACGGAAACGTTGAAATAGGTGTTCATATTGCGGACGTATCTCATTATATACGACCCGGAAGTTTTCTCGATAAAGAAGCTTATGACCGCGGCACTTCTGTATATCTCGTAGACCGCGTCATCCCCATGCTGCCTGAAAAACTCAGCAATGGTGTTTGTTCGCTTCGTCCGCAGGAAGACAAACTTTGTTTTGCTGCCGTGTTCGAACTGAATAGTAAAGCGGAAGTCCTCAAACAATGGTTCGGGAAAACAGTCATCCATTCTAACAAGCGTTTTCATTATGATGAAGCACAAGCGGTGATTGAAACCGGGCATGGACCATTTTCAGAAGAGATCCTCCTCATGCAGGAACTGGCGAAGAAGTTGCGTGCTGAACGTTTCAAAAAAGGAGCGATCGCTTTTGAAAAGGCCGAAGTGAAATTCAATCTCGATGAAAAAGGAAAACCACTTGGCGTTTACCTGAAAGAAAATAAGGATGCGAATAAATTGATTGAAGAATTCATGCTGCTAGCAAATAGAAGTGTTGCCGAATGGGCGGGAAAAACGCACCAGTTGAAAGGTGAGAAGCTGAAGGTAAAAAATAACCAACGCAAAACAGAAGTAGCTGTCGGAGCACGCGCTTTTGTGTACCGGGTTCACGATTCCCCTGTGAGTGAAAAGCTTCAAAACTTTGCGCGCTTCGCCGGCAAGTGGGGGTACAAGCTGAAGATCGACAATGAAAAAGAAATCTCCCATTCATTGAACGGATTGATGAAAGATCTCCGGGGAAAAAAGGAACAGAACGTGCTCGAACAACTTGCTGTGCGCACGATGAGCAAGGCAATTTATACCACGGAAAATATCGGGCACTATGGATTGGCGTTTGACTATTACACTCATTTCACTTCACCCATCCGCCGGTATCCTGACGTACTCGTTCATCGCTTACTCGAATATTATCTCCGCGGAGATGAAAGTGCAGATGGTGAACTTCTTGAAATGCAATGCAAGCACAGTACACAAATGGAAATCCGTGCTTCAGAAGCTGAGCGTGCGTCTATCAAATACAAACAGGTGGAATTTCTGCAGGATAAAATCGGGCAGGTGTTTGACGGAATCATCAGCGGAGTAACAGAATGGGGATTATTTGTGGAGATCATTGAAAATAAGTGCGAGGGAATGGTCCGCCTGCGGGATCTCGATGATGACTTTTACGAATTTGATGAAACCAATTATTGTGTTGTCGGTTCACGGACTAAAAATGTGTACACGATGGGCGATACCGTTAAAGTACAAGTTGCCAAATGCGATTTGCTCCGCAAGCAGATTGACTTTAAGCTGATCAGTGATCCATCGAGAGTAAGCATAAAAAGAGAAAGGCCGGCTGGCGGTGGTGACGGCAGAAAACCTTTGCAGAAAAGGGCCGGGGATCGGGACCGTGGCAAGAAAAAAAGAAGACGATAAAACGCACATGAATTATTGTTCGTTTATTTGAATGGCTGTTATCAGCGAGATCTGCGAGCAAAAAAAATTGAGGCTGTTCTCAATAAACCCTACTTCATGAAAACATATCCATTCATCATTTTAATTTTTCTTTTCAGCTCATGCGCATTGAAGGTCAATCAAACTGAGGCCCGCACTGCGGTCGAGAATCTTTTGACTGACCTGAAGAATAATAATTATACAGCCATTGATAAATACTATACTGATTTAAGCAATGAAAGCGAACCGCTGGAAAAGAAAAAGGAGCGCTTTGAACAGTTAAAGGAAATCACCGGGTCCATCTTATCGTTCGAATTTGCAAGTGCGAAAGAAGAATACGACAGCGATAAAGGATTGAACCAA
>JBDTTM010000385.1:0-4163 GCA_039930605.1 Bacteroidota bacterium | reverse complement strand
TTTTCCGGATAGCCGTATCAAAAATATCTTTCAGGTAATAGCCGTATATATTGCGCGGGAGAAACATACCTGGAAGTGCTGTCTGGTCTATCACCCGGTAATTTTCATGCCGCTTGATCCAATCCATGAAATGCGTCGGCTTATCAGGGAAAGCGCTCATGTTTTTTGCCGGAACATTCAGCAAGTGTTTGTGAGAGTAAGAAGAATATGCAATGCCCTTACTGAGCGGGTAACCGGAATTAATGAGTACAACATGTAGCGGTTTTTTCGCTGTGCTCAGCAAATGAACGGCGAGCAGGTTTCCGCAAAATCCACCGCCGATGATGGCAATAGTTGGATGTTGGTAATTTGTTGTCATCAATTACAAAAGTAATTTTTGAAAATGGAATTCGAGGTGAAAAAGGTAAAAGTTTTCAAACTTTGGTTTTTTCCCTCTCTTAGGAGATGATAGGTGAGACCATCAATATTCTCCTCCGATTTTTCTTTTATCAAGGGACAAATCGGTCAACTCAGGAAGGTGTACCGGCTTTGCGGTCATGTGTACAGTATCAGTAAGTGTATTGAGGAAAGCTATGAGTGATTTTTTTTCTTTCGCTGTAAGTTGCAGAGAATCAGGTGACAGGGTTTGATTCTTTACTTCAATTCCCAGTCCGGCTCCTCCGCCTTTATTATAAAATTCAATAACCTGCTCAAGATTTTCAAAATTCCCATTGTGCATGTAAGGTGCTGTGAGAGAAATATTCCTCAGCGTTGGTGTTTTAAAAGCTCTCATAAAAATTTCAGTGCCATACAGTCCGCCTCTTCCTTTATCAGGATCTATTTCTGGATGAACCAAGTCATGGGTTTTCGTTGTACCGATAATTTCAAATTCACTCCGTGTAAAATACGGCGGAACCACATTATTGAATAAGGGCATGTAGTGACATGTTGCACAACGACCCTTATTCATGAAAACGTTGAAGCCGCTTTTCTCTTCTGTCGAAAATGATTTTTCTTCTCCCCTGATATTCCGGTCAAATTTTGAGTTCAATGAAACGAGCGTCCGCTCATATTCAGAGATTGCATTTTCGATGGATGTTTTAGATATCAGTGTATCTTCTCTACCTTTAAATGCACGTCTGAACCAAAAAACATATTCGGGCGAAGAATTCAATTTTGCGACAGCAGATTCGAAACTGCTTTGCATTTCTTTTTTATTATTGAGAACGTGCCCGATCTGGCCTTCCAAATGATCAGCACGCATATCATAAAAATAATTCCGCTGGAGTGCGGCGTTGATCAGTGTGGGTGCATTTCTAGTCAGCATTTCTCCTTCTAGGAATCCGTTACTCGTTTTCATTCCATCAGTAAATGCGCGCTCGGGCTGGTGACAGGAAGCACAGGCACGTTTGTTATTCTCAGAAAGGAGAGGATCATAAAACAATGCTTTGCCCAATGCTGCAGCATCAGCAGAAAAAGATGGATCTGTTCCACGCGGGTTGTAAAAAAAGCGATTGAATGCATCGGTCTCGAAAAGTGATGGCGAAGAGAAATTCAATGCGGATGGAGGAAAATAATTATTCTCTACAAATTGATTTCGCATTTGATAAAGCGCTTTACTCAGCGGCATATAATAATCCCTGTAACAGGAGAGGAAATCGATTTTTTCGATGGATGAAATTGAATTGAAATATGCCAGTGACCTATTCAATTGTTTCATGAGAGAAACGACAGTTGGTTGGGTTAAATCATCCTTGTACGCATCTTTCAGAATTTCAATCATTGATAGAATACTGACTTTCGTTTCAGGAATCAGCGATTTTGATTCCGGCGTGTCGAAGCCTGAAATGCCAAGTGTAAATGTGCGGATGACCTGGAGTTGCAGGGCTTCAATGAACCTGGCTTCATCAGTCGGGACAGTTCTGAATGCAATGTTTAGTGCAGATAGATTCTCATCCATCAGCTCTATTTCATATACCAGTTGTTTGCTGAAGAGCGCCGGCTGATCATCCCATAGGTATGATTCCATGACCTGTAATCCATGCGGTAACTCCAGCTTGGGATGTTCTTCACTTTCATCCTCAATCTCTGAAACAACTGGGCCATTAAAATTTCGTTCGCTGGCAATGAAGTAGTAACAGGAAAAAGGTTCGAATTTTTTATATGCACTCCTTAATTCAAGGAATTTATTTTTCAGTAATGGAATCCCTGTTGAATCCATTTTTGAACCCGAACTAACTTCATTTTTAAATTCATGTAATACAGAAAGCATTTCCGTTGCATGCTTTTCGAGGTAAGCGTGGAATGCTACCTGGATTTTTTCTTTCCGGGTATCATCAGCAAAAGAAAGAGATGCAGCTATAAATACCACCAGGATAAGCAGGATCGAATAAAAACCGTTGATGATGATGGATCGCATAATCATTTTCGCGCAATGACTCAAAGTGCGCTAAGAAAAACCAACTTGAAGGTTTTCATGCTTCGCGGGCTTTACGTCCCGATAGCTATCGGGATTGCGAGACATTATTTTTATTTTTTTCAGAATTAATTCTTCACCAACTTCATAATCTTCGAAACAGATCCGTCAGCAAGCTGTATGAAATAGGAATACATCCCGGTCGAAAATTTTTCTGTCGGAATGTGGATTGTTCCAAATGTTCCTGTCAAACTTTTTTTCCATACCAATTGGCCAAATGTATTGTAAACCATGATGGAGGAATTATTTGTAACATTGGAGTAATTCACGCTGGCAATACTGGTAGCGGGATTGGGAACGGACGGTGAAAGGAATATTGAATTTGCAGGCTTGTCAATTCCCACTCCATTGTTATTGATGTCTACGATCTGAAGATCATCAAAATAAAATCCGTCAAATTCACTAAAGTTGTCGCTCACCAAACGGAAACGAATGAGGATGTTTTGTCCCAGGTAATCGTCAAGGCTGATTTCTTCTTTCACCCAATCATTTCGGCTTCCATCATACAACGGCTCACCCTGTAATTGGGCAGCACTTCCAGGCACAGTATACTTTCCACAAAGCGGGTTCCAGCTGGATCCGCCATCTGACGAGGCGCTCACCTGCACATAATCATATCCTGGTTCAATATTCCATTTGGCAGAAAAAGTAAGCTGTGCGTCGAGCGCGCCAACAAGGCTAACAGGATTTGAAAGTACGATCGTATTAAAATCGTTTGATTGGTAGTTGTTGAAAGGTGAATCAGTAATAGAAGATGGACCGGAAACATAATCTTCAGTCGTTGCATCCCAGTTTCCTGTAGTATTCCAATTTGAGAGATTGGATCCATCATCATTCAGTAAAATATCAGGACTTCCGAAGAGCTGGGTAACGGTATCCGTTTCCTGGTACCATCCATTATCCAACGTAACAAGGAATCGGATTTCATCACCGGTAGCGATACCCGGATCAAGTGTAAATGAAATTGAATCATCAACAGATTGCAATACATTCATGTTCGAATATGCGGCCGGCGATCCTGTTGAAATAATATTTGCTGAAATTGCTGTGATTGAAATGTTGAACGTTCCTGTGGTATCCAGTCCAAGCTGTTGGAAAGTAAAATGAAACTGGTTGTTGAGATCTGCAGTGTAACGTGGAAGGTTATGCGTTAAAGTTCCATAGCGCCCTGCAAGCCTGGCCAGCGTGAGGTTGGCGTAAACATTCGATTCGCTGAGGAAAAGAATGCGTGAAGGATCAGGCCAGAAACCATCATTGCCTTCGCCCACTTCAGGGGTCATTGAAAATATTTTTCCCTTCGATGTTTGTTCGCCATACATCCAGTCATCGGAACTTCCATTGGTGATATATCCGACAGTTTCATAAGGGGTGCCAACATGGTACTGGTTGTATTTGGCAACAGCATGTCCGTAAAAATCAAAAGACATTGAATCCGGAGTAAGCAGTATTGGTATGTAGCCCCATGGAACAACCATGTGATTTCCGTAAGTGTGGTAGTTGAGAGCAAGCCTGAACTGATGGGCATTTGTAAAATTGACCATGGCCTGAACTTCCGGCTCACTTGCCGGCGATGCACCACGGTATGTATCATCTACTGATAAGGGTGATGATCCGGTATCATCAAATCCCCAATTGTAATCATAGTTACGGTTAAGGTCAACACCAAATTCTCCATCCAGGTTGTCGCGCCTGTTCTTACGCCAAAAGC